>CBZS010000205.1 GCA_000613065.1 Richelia intracellularis
AACAGCATTGTGGGCGGCAGGAGCATTAACTGATGAGGATTATTGCTTCCTAGTGAAGTCTCGGGGACAGGCAATGGCAGCACCCCAAGATCCCAACTATGATACCGGAACCATGTTGGCGGTGAAGTCAGAAGTTGGCAAAATTGAGGCTGTCCTGAAACAGTTTCCCAAAGTTGCGAACGCTAATCTTAATTCTCCCACACAGGTGGTATTGGCGGGTCCCACGGCAGATATCCATAGTTTGCGGGATGTTTTACACAACCAAGGTTGTAAGGCGGTACTGTTACCGGTAGCAGCAGCATTCCACACACCTTTAATTGCCTTTGCTCAGAAATCGTTTGCCATTGCTATCAAGGAAGTGGAGTTCAAAACTCCCCAAGTGCCTATATATAGTAATGTGACAGCCAAGGAATATCCCCAAACTGCCACAGAGATGCAGAAGATTCTAGAAAACCACATTGCTAACTCTGTCTTGTTTAAGCAGGAAATTGAGAATATTTATGGTGCGGGGGGTTACTGTTTCATTGAATTTGGTCCTCGCAAGATTCTTACCAACTTGGTGAAAGATATTCTTGGTGAGCGTCCCCACATGGCAATTGCCTTGAATCCTAGCGCTCAGAAAGATAGCGTTCGCTCTCTGCGTCAAGCTGTGGTACAGTTGCGAGTGGCTGGTTTATGTCTGCAAAATCTCGATCCCTATTATGTGCCTAAGTCTGTTCCAGAACCGGAGACTAAGAAGGGGTTGAAGTTCAAGTTAAATGGCATGAACTATGTCTCTGATAAGACTAAGCAAGGCTTTACAGAAGCGTTGCAAAATGGTCATCAGGTAAAGACTCAGTTAAATGGTAAAAGTAATTATACTGAGATACATGGCACAAATGGTACTAATAAGTTGGATATATCAACTTTACAACCAAAAGTAGAGCCACAGAAAACTGTTCCCAGTAATGGAGTAAATCCTAGTTTAACCAGTTCCCAGAAAAATGGTACTGGGAAAGTGGATAGTAAAAAATCTGTACGGACTTCTCCTCAAGAAAAAGTAGGAAAGGTAGAAGTGAGTGCAAGTATGAACAATTCCCAGGAGCAAGGTAAAGCTAGGATTACAATTAATGACTTAGAACCAACTCCGTCATCCCTGGTAGTACCTCCGGTTTCCTCTGCTTCTATTCCCCCAACTCCTCAGTTAGATATGCAGAATCAAAATAAAATTACTAATTACCAAAGGATTTTATCTAGTCTGGAATATGTCCTGACTCAATTCCAGCAAAATCAAAGTGAGAATTTACAGGTTCACAGTAATTATCTCAATTACCAGGTGGAGTATGCTCGCAGCTTTTACCAACTGATGCAGCAACAAAATAACTTGTTTGCTGAGAATAACTCTACCCAGGAAATGGCTCAGTTGAAATCTACGATTATTGACGGTTTAAATCGTAGTATGCAACAGTTCCACAATCAGCAGGGTGATACTTTACGGGTTCACGAGCAGTATTTACGGGAACAGGTGGAATATACCAAGAGCTTTTTCCAACTGATGCAACAGGAATACTCCCATTTAATGGGTGGGGAAGCAATTGTAGAGCAGAAAGTCTCTGTATTTGAAAAATCTAACCCAGTTGTAAATACCCTTCCCCCGACTCTCCCAGAACCTCAGATTACCCCTGTTGCTCCTATTGTCTCACCATCTAAACCGGAGAAAAAAGAGAATTTGGTGACTGCTCATTCCCAGGGATGGGAAGTCCAGGAGTCACCCGCAATTAAGAATGGTACTACTGCTGTCATGGAAGCTGTACCAACACCAGCACCTACGGTAGTAGAAGAAATTGTAACTACCTCTTCAACTTCCCTCAGAGAACCTGAACCTGTGCAACAAGAGGTTGTGGCTGAAGTTCCTGTTACACCAGTAGCAGAAGCCGTGGCAGTGGATTTGAGCAACTTGTCTGAGAACCTGTTAGCCATTACTAGCGAGAAAACAGGTTATCCAGTGGAGATGTTAGAACTGGATATGGATATGGAAGCAGACTTAGGGATTGATTCCATCAAACGGGTGGAAATCATGGGAGCATTGCAGGAAATGTACACAGACTTACCCAAACCCGACAACGTGGAAGAATTGGGAGAACTGCGTACCATTGCTCAAATTGTTGATTACCTCAAATCCTTGGTAGGTAAATCTGGTTCGGAAACTGCCGTTACTCCAGTAGTGAAAACTCCTCCCGCACCTGTATCTGAGCCAGTAGTTGAGTCCACTCCTGTACAAGTACAAGAAGAAGTTGTTACCCCAGTGGAAACAACTGTTGCGGAGATTTCAGAGATAGCTACACCTACAACTGAACCTGTAGCGGTGGATTTGAGCAACTTATCCGAGAATCTGTTAGCCATTACCAGCGAGAAAACAGGTTATCCAGTAGAGATGTTGGAACTGGATATGGATATGGAAGCAGACTTAGGGATTGATTCCATCAAACGGGTGGAAATCATGGGAGCATTGCAGGAAATGTACCCAGACTTACCCAAACCCGACAACGTGGAGGAACTAGGAGAACTGCGTACCATCGCTCAAATCGTTAATTACCTCCAGCAGCTAGCAACTGGAGAAAAAAAAAAGTCCCAGCCCCAATCTCCTAGCCAGTCAAGCGAGTTAAACCATAATGTCAAACGGCTTCCCGCTAGACTGCAAAACCTTCCCGAACCGGACTTTTGGGATATAAATTTACCAGAGGGACACATGGCCTTAATCACCGATGATGGTTCCCTCACTACCTGCAAACTAGCAGAGAAATTAATGGAACGCCATTGGAAAGTAGTAGTTCTCAGTTTTCCTTCTTCCTTGATTTCTCAACAAGCTGCTCTACCCTTGGGAGTTAACCGCATTACCCTAGAAGAGTTAAGCGAAGACCATTTACAACAACAACTAAATGCGATCGCAACTAACTATGGTAATGTGGGAGCATTCATCCATCTACACCCAGTCTTCGGTAATCATCCTCACAGCCCGGTAGCGTATTTCCCTGAAGAAAAAGCGATTGTGAAGCAGGTGTTCTTGATGGCGAAATATTTGAAACAGTCCCTGAATCAAGCTGCAGAAAGTAATGGACGTACTTGTTTCTGTACCGTAGCTAGATTAGACGGAGCCTTTGGATTAGAGCAGAAAATCAACTTTGGAGCCATCGGTGCAGGACTATTCGGGTTAAGCAAGAGTATGATTTGGGAATGGCAAAAAGTATTCTGTCGAGCTATGGACATTAGTCCCGATATTAACGCCGATGATACAGCCAATTACATCTTTGCAGAGTTGCACGATCCCAATCGTTACCTCACCGAAGTCGCCTATGGTTCCCAAGGAAGGGTAACTTTGACAGCCTGATGATGGAGGGGAGAAGGGGTGACGCGGGGAGAATATCAACATTTCCCTTTCCCCTTTCCCCACTTGCACTGAGCGGAGTCGAAGTTTTCCCCCATTTCCCAAACATAACCCATGTCACAATCCGCCAGCATCACCTACACTGGTCGTGTGATAGACCAACGTAGACAAGCTCCTATTTGTGGAGCCAGAGTATCTTTGACATCAGATAACGTCACTATTTTTACTTACACTGATATCGAAGGAATTTACCGACTAGTAATTTCTTCTAGGGATACCAATCTCCAGCGAGGGGAATTAAGTATAGAAGCAGAAGGTTATATAAGTTACAAATCTTTTATCGAACTATCTCCCCAACATACAGAATTGAGAGACATTCGTTTGACAGAAGTAAACGCTGATACCAACGATAGCGACCTATTCCCCATTCTAATCGGAGCCACGATCGCTTTATTTGTTATCGCTATCCTTATCCTTAATTCTGCACGCCAAGATCCTAGATACCGTCGCAATAATCCTTCTCAAGATTGGCAGAAAGATGAATTATTCTTGCCGTAAAAATTTTATTTTAATTCTATTTTTTGTGTAATTACGAGAAAGATTTATTTCACATAAATTGATTTAATTCAAGAGGAGAAAGTATGTCTATAAAAGCTGAAATTCAACCCTCATCAGTGTTTATTGTCAGTGGTGGTGCTAAAGGTATTACCGCTAAATGTACAATTAATTTAGCACAGAAACATCCTTGCAAATTTATTCTGTTAGGACGTTCAGAACTAATCAATAATGAACCAGATTTCGCTAGGGAATGCTTTGATGAAGCAACCTTAAAAAAGAAGATTATGGAGTACCTAATTAGTCAGGGAGAAAAACCCACTCCCATGAAGGTACAGGGAATTTATCGACAAATTGCTGGCAGTAGAGAAATTAAACAAACTTTGTCAGAAATTAGGACAACTGGTAGCGAAGTTGAATATTTAAGTGTTGATGTTACCGACACCTTAGATTTGCATCAAAAAATCAGCGACGCTGTCGAGAAAATGGGTAAAGTCACAGGTATTATCCATGGTGCAGGTAACTTAGCCGATAAATTAATTGAAAAGAAAACAGAGCAGGACTTTGACAAAGTTTATACCGCCAAAGTTAAGGGATTGGAAAATCTTTTATCCTGCGTTAACTCCAGCGAATTAGAACATTTAGTCTTATTTTCCTCCGTCAGTGGGTTTTACGGTAATATAGGACAATCAGATTATGCGATCGCAAATGAAATTCTCAATAAATCAGCCCATTTAGTTAAGCAAGAATATCCTGGTTGTCATGTGGTAGCAATTAACTGGGGTGCTTGGGATAGTGGGATGGTAACGCCACACTTGAAAAAGGAATTTGCGAAACGAGGAATTGACATTATTCCCATTGAAGTTGGGACACAGATGTTAGTGAATGAATTGCAGCCACAGTATCACAATACCACTCAGTTGGTAATTGGTAGTCCTAGTATTCCTCCAGCTACAACTTTAGAACCAGAATTAAATAAATATACTATTCGTCGTCAATTAAAATTATCAGCTAATCCATTTTTACATGACCATATAATTGCTGGTAATCCCGTTCTCCCTGCCACCTGTGCCGTATCGTGGATATCTGATAGCTGTGAGAAAATTTATCCCGGACACAAGGCATTTAGTTGTACAGAATTTCGGGTTTTAAAGGGTATTACTTTTAATGAAACCTTAGCTAGTGAATACTTCTTAGATTTACAAGAAGTAGGGAAAGATGTAGATAACCATGTAGTAGACTTTCAAGGAAAAATTTGGAGTCGGAATCCTCAAGGTAAAACAATTTATCATTTTAGTGCCAATGTCAAATTACTCAAGGATATTCCCACTCCACCAACCTATGAAAGACTGAACCTAAATCTAGATAATATTATTACTACAACTGGCAAAGAATTCTACCAGCAAGGAGTATCTTCACTATTTCATGGCCCTGCTTTTCAACAGGTAAAAAGAGTTATCAATATTAACCAAGAAAAAATTACCACAGAATGTTTTTGGCAGGAAATTAGCAAACAAACCCAAGGACAGTTTCCTGCCTATTGGGTAAATGGATTCACTACTGACTTAAGCACCCATGGCTTATGGTTATGGTTATCCCACTTCCACCAAGAAATTTGTCTTCCCGGACAATTATCTCGCTACGAACAGTTTGCTAAAATACCTTATAATACTCACTTTTACGTATCTTGTGAAGTCACCAATAAAACCACCACAGGAGTAGCTGCCGACTTCTATATTCACGATGAAAAAGGAAAACTATATTCCCAACTTTTAGGGGCAAAAGGCATCATCTTCCCCGCTAAACTTATGGAAGTAAAATAGTTATTATTTTACACTTGGGAGTTGTATTCGAACACATTTATTTTGCCTGGTTAAAGGAGTGCGGGCATCGTTTAAGTGAGTGAGCGTAGCCGTAGACGTAGTCAGCCTTTACACCATAGGTGTTTTCGTAGGATAGGAGCTAGTCTTGTTCTCTATTTAGAGGTAGAGAGCAAGACGCTCCCACTACAATGTTTTACACATCAAACTTAATGTGGTGGATAGTGGAAAGGATTAACGAAACTCACTTATTACTTACCCTGCTACCTCTTATTTCTACTCTTCATACTTTCTACCTCTTCCTCTGTACGAAATAAAATCAAAATCATTTTACCGAAACAAACATAATGGAAAAAATAGCAATAATTGGATTCTCCTGCCTTTTTCCTGATGCCAATAATCCTCAAGAATTTTGGCAAAACCTGATCAATAAAAAAGACTCCACATCTTCCATTACTATTGAAGAAACAGGTGTAGATCCCAATATATTCTACAACAAAAAAAAAGGAACACCCGATAAAATTTACTCCCTTAAAGGCGGATTTATTCGTAACTTTAAATTCGATACCAACGGATATAATCTCCCCCCATCATTCCTCGAACAACTAGACAATACATTTAAATGGTCACTTTATACCGCTAAACAAGCTCTACAACATAGCGGCTACTTAGAACAACCAAACACCTTGAAAAAAACTGGAGTAATTCTAGGTACTCTCTCTCTCCCGACAAAATCCTCCAACCAACTATTTGCACCCCTTTACCAACAAACACTTAACCCTGCAATTCAAGAACTATTACAACAACCAGACTTTAACCTCACCCAACAATCCCCAACCTCTCCCTACAACGCCATGATATCCGGCTTACCTACGGCTATCATTGCCCAAGCATTATCTTTATCCAACATCCATTTTTGCATTGATGCTGCTTGCTCCTCACCCCAATATGCAACTCGGTTAGCATCCCACTACCTATGGACACACAAAGCTGACTTAATGTTAACTGGTGGTATTAGCTGTGCTGATCCTTTATTCTTGCGGATGCTGTTTTCCGGTATCCAAGGTTATCCCGAAGATAATGACATCAGCCGTCCCTTAGATAAAACCTCCAGAGGAATGCTCACCGCAGAAGGTACGGGAATGGTGGTATTAAAACGATATAGTGATGCAGTGCGAGATGGCGACCGCATTTATGCTATTATCTGCGGTAATGGGTTATCTAATGATGGTAAAGGCAAACATTTACTCAGTCCTAATACTAAGGGTCAAACCCTAGCTTTTCAACGAGCTTATGATGAGGCTGATATTAGTCCCAGGGATATTGATTATATGGAGTGCCATGCTACGGGTACTCTCTTGGGAGACAGCACAGAGTTTAATTCCATTGAGACTTTCTTTGGAAAACATCAAGCTAAACCATTTTTAGGTTCGGTCAAATCTAATACAGGACACTTGTTAACTTCTGCGGGAGCGGTGAGTTTAATTAAGGTGTTGTTGAGCATGAATGAGGGTGTTATTCCAGCAACAATTAATGTGAATCAGCCCCAAGGTGATGATAACTGTGTAATTTCTCCCCAGAGTATTGTCACCGATAATACTAATTGGGAAAAGTCCGTGAAACGTGCTGCTATTAGTGCCTTTGGTTTGGGTGGTACTAATGCCCATATGATTTTAGAACAGGGTAATAATGATGAGTTAGTCACCCCTTCAGAACCTATAAAACCTGCCAAGGTGGCAATTGTGGGTATGGATGCCTTTTTTGGGGAATGTGATGGGTTAGATGCCTTTGAACGCAGTATTTATGAAGGTAAGCAGCATTTTATCCCCTTGCCTGCCCAGAGATGGCATGGCATAGAAACCCAAACTGAGTTATTACAACAGTATGGTTTAAAAGATGGGAAAGCACCCCACGGGGCTTATATTTCTGAATTTGAAATTGATACGGTTTCTAGTAAGATTCCCCCCAATGAATTAGATCAGCTCAACCAACAACAATTATTAATGTTGAAGGTTGCAGAAAGGGCTTTAAAAGATGCAGATATTCAACCTGGTGGTAATGTAGCGGTGGTGATTGCCGCAGAAACTGAGTTTTCTGTGCATCAATTACAGCAAAGATGGAATAGTGAGTGGCAAGTTAAAGAGGCTTTAGCTACAGGAGAAATTACGTTACCAGAACATAAGGTAAATGAATTAGCAACCATTGTTAAAGATGGTATTCATAACCCCATAGATACTAGCGAGTATGTGAGTTACATCGCCAATATTATGGCGAGTCGGATTTCTTCCCTATGGGATTTTACCGCTCCTGTATTTACCATGACGACGGGGGAAAACTCCACTTTCCAAGTATTGGAAGTAGCACAACACCTACTTACCACAGGAGAAGCTGATGCCGTGTTAGTTGGTGCAGTGGATTTAGCTGGTGGTGTGGAAAATGTTTTATTACGCAACCAATTTGCATCTATTAACCAAGGAGTAAATACCCTGGGTTACGATGAAAGAGCTGATGGTTGGATGATTGGGGAAGGTGCAGGTGCAGTGGTGTTAAAACGCCATGACACGGCACAACAAGGGGAGGATAAGATTTATGCAGTTCTTGATGCCATTAACTTTACCCAGCAATTAGATAATCTGGAAACTCCAGATGCAAGCTTTGTTAATCAGGTGAGTCAACAAGCCTTATTAAATGCTGGAGTAAGCACCACAGATATTAACTACCTGGAAGTAGTGGGAAGTGGTATTTCCCAAACAGACCAAGCGGAAATCTCTGGTTTAATCCAAGCTTATGCTAACGGTAGCAACAGTTTAACTTGTGCCATTGGTAGTGTGAAGGCAAATATCGGACATACTTACGTGGCTTCCGGGATTGCTAGTTTAATTAAAACTGCCCTTTGCTTATACCATCGCTACATTCCCGCAACTCCCAAATGGACAGGGGTAAAAAACCAAGAACAATGGCAAGGTAGTCCCTTTTATGTTGCCACAGAATCTCTACCTTGGTTCCTAGAAAAAGAAGTGAGTAAAAGGGTAGCAGCTATCAACGGGATAGGAATTGATGGTACATATGCCCATGTGATTCTATCGGAGGTAGAAGGCAGGAGGCAGAAGGCAGTAGTGAAGGAGGGAAGGAGTGAAGCTAATAAGTTCTTACAACAGACTCCTTTTTATCTTTTTCCTGTGGTTGGTAATACCACGGCAGATTTATTTACCCAGATAGATACCTTAGAAACTACTATCAATAACGTTACTTCCCTAGCAAATGCCGCCAACCAAGCCCTAAGAAAATACCAACAATCCCCCATCGGACAATATACCCTTGTCATCCTGGCACACAACCAGAAAGAACTCACCAGGGAAATAAAATCAGCATATAAAGGCATAGAAACAGCCTTACAAACTGGTAAAGATTGGCAAACTCCTCTAGGTAGCTACTTCACCGCCAACCCCCTGGGTACAAGCGGAGAAGTCGCCTATGTCTACCCCGCCGCTGTCAACTCCTACCTGGGTATCGCCCGTAATCTATTCCGTCTCTTCCCCCAAATATATGACGACGTAGCCATTACCCACCTCCAAGACTTAGTTGCAGATATCTCCCAAAAAGTCTTTCCCCGCAGCCTTAACAAACTATCCTCCCGACAACTGGAAAACCTGGAAAAGCAATTCCTCGACGATCCTTTGGCAATCTTCGACGTAGATATGCTATTTACCAGATTCATCACCCAAATTATGCGGGATGAATTTCAAATCAAACCCAAATTCGTCTTCGGCTACAGCCTAGGGGAAACTAGTATGATGTCAGCCATGGGAGTCTGGGATAACTTCACCCAAGGTATCATCTCTCTACACCAATCTCCCCTATTCGTGGATAGACTCGCCGGAGCCAAAAATGCCGTGCGGGAATACTGGCACTTACTCCCCCACAACAACCCAGACAATAACATTTGGGCAAACTACGTCCTAGTTGCCGCCCCATCCTACGTACAAGAGAGTATAAAACACGAACAAAAAGTTTTACTCACCCAAATTAATACCCCCGAAGAAGTAGTCATAGCCGGCGATCCCAAAGCTTGCGATCGCGTCATCAAAACTCTTGGCTGCAATGCCTTTCGCGCCCCCTTTGACCATGTGATCCATTGCCCAGCCATGCGTTCGGAATATGGTGAAATAACTAGGGTTAACACCCTGAAAATGCAGCAAAAGCTACCAACCTCCATCCTTTACTCCGCC
>CBZS010000206.1 GCA_000613065.1 Richelia intracellularis
GGGCGCATCCAGCAGAATATTTGTTACCTCTGACAGTAGAACATATCAAGAGAATTTTAGGTGTACTATAGTCACATAGTTAAAATAGTCACCCTCGCACCAGAATTAGATCCCACTGGTGAAGTTATTCCCTATTTAGCTTTCCCTGGGTATAACCGTCAGTTTGGGGCATTCCCAAGCAAATGCAGTCGAAGCCAAACAAGCTTTTGGACATGGGAGCAAACATGGTAACCCATGCTTTTAATGCTATGCCACCACTACATCACAGAGAACCTGGATTATTGGGTGCAGCTATTACCAATAATCAAGTTATGTGCGGTTTGATTGCCGATGGGCAACACGTCTGTCCCACAATGATAGATATCTTGCTACGGGCAAGCAACTATGACAAGGGAGTATTTCTAGTTAGCGACGCCTTAGCACCTTTGGGGCTACCAGATGGTATCTATCCTTGGGATAGTCGGGAAATAGAAGTTAGAAATGGTACTGCTAGACTCATAGATGGAACTTTGTCAGGAACAACTTTACCTTTATTGTTGGGAGTGCAACATTTAGTCAAATGGGGAATCTGTGATGTGGAAATAGCAATTCGATTAGCAACAGATTCACCCCGTCAAGCCATTGGTTTACCAGGAATAGATATCAATCAACCCGCTAACTTTTTACGTTGGCACTTTGAAGAGGATACCAGAGAATTGAGTTGGGAGAGGGTTTGTTTGGAGTGAAGAGATAGGGGAGCAGGCTAGTAGGAAGACACAGGGAAGAAATTTTGACTAACAACCAACAACAGCAAACATGTTAATTTAAAGGCTTGGGAAACTTTAACTCTAAACGGGTATGAACGCAGCTGACGATAAAATTATTGTTAAAGATTATTTCAACTCCACTGGCTTCGACCGCTGGAAGCGGATCTATGGAGATGGAGATGTCAACAAAGTTCAATTAGACATCCGCAATGGACATCAACAAACAGTTGATAAGGTATTAGAATGGCTAAAGGCAGATGGTAACTTGACAGAAGTATCAATTTGCGATGCTGGTTGTGGTGTCGGTAGTTTAAGTATTCCCTTAGCCGCAGCAGGGGCAAAAGTTAATGCCAGCGATATTTCTGAAAAAATGGTAGAAGAGGCTAAAGCGAGGGCTTTACATACGTTGGGTAGTAGTGACAATCCTACCTTTGCTGTTCAAGACTTAGAAGCGATCGCTGGTAACTATCATACAGTTGTTTGTTTGGATGTTCTCATCCACTATCCCCAGGACAAAATGGATGAGATGATTTCTCACCTTTGTTCTGTAGCAGAATCACGGATTATTATCAGCTTTGCACCGAAAACCTGTTTTTTGAGTATTCTGAAAAAAATTGGTAGCTTTTTCCCTGGGCCAAGCAAAACTACCCGCGCTTATATGCACAAGGAAAGTGATGTAATCGCAGTCTTGGAAAAGAATGGCTTTACTTTGCAAAGAGATTCTATGACACGTACCCGTTTCTACTTCTCCCGCTTACTGGAAGCCACAAAAAACTAAAGTTATAATCACGGCAAGATAACACACAATATCTTGTCGTGTGGCTATGAAATTTATACAAAAGTTATCTGCTGGTTGACTTCTTTCTTTGGGAGCTTTGTTTATACTGGTAGGATTTACCAATACTGTAACCTATGATCCCCAACTCACTCAGGAAGAAAGACAACGTGAACTTAGTGGTATCATTGCCTACTATGGGATTGGAGCAATTTCAGCATCTGGTGGAGGTTCGATTGTCTGGAATTTGCGCAAAAAACACCAGAAACAACTAAAGGAAAATCTTGACTCAGTATTCTATTAATTAGTAAAAGCTGAATCTGGACGAATTACTGTTTTACAATTGGCGATGGAAGCCCAAATATCTGGGGAAGAAGGCAGAAAATATCTAGACGCTAAGGCTAAGGAGCTTAATGGCTCCTTTGAAGCCAGGGAGCAAGGAAATATTTGTTACCTGTTTGATGTTTAAGCAGGGAATAGGCAACAGGAAAAATATCTTCATTTGCTGGAAGTGAAAAGAAAGTGAGGTTAGAATCGCATAAATAAGCTCGAATAAGCAAATTGAGTGCTATGAAAACTGCTGGAAAATTGGCTGCGGGTTGGTTGTTAACCTTGGGATTTATGTTTATTACTTTATCAATCACTGCTGAGATAGAGAAACATAACATGATCAAACCCCTACCACCAAGTATTGACGGTAATGAGCACGAATTTCTAAATAAAGAAGTTCTCTATGTACTAGATATTACTGCCAAGCAAGGTATAATTTTTGGCTTTCCGACCTTGCTACTCGGGGGGTGGCTAGCTTTGGGATTATATCGTCAGAGTAAGAACGAAAAAATAGCGATAGATAAACAAGTAAGGGAAAACCTACAATCACTGTTTTACCAGATGGTACAAGAAAACAAAGGCAAGATTTCCTTGTTAGGTTTTGCCATGCAATCTCAATTAGCTCCTACCAAAGCCAAAGAGTATTTAGATGTCAAAGCTAAAGAATTGAATGCAAATTTTAAGGTTAGTCAAGAAGGGGCTGTATTGTATTACTTTGATATATAATGCCTTATTCGTTTTGCTATGACAAGGATTTTCTTAAGCTTAGGAGCAATTTTAGGTGGTTTGTCTGTAGCTTTTGGAGCTGTTGGAACCCATGTTTTACCTTCTAGTATTAGTGAGCGTTCGCTAGCAACTTTTGCTACAGGTGTAAGGTATCAAATGTTTCATGCACTAGCATTGTTGATTATAGCTGTACTGGTTAACTCTATGGAATCTCCACCAACCACTCTCTTAACTAGTGGTTGGTTATTCTTTATTGGTGTGGTTATTTTTTCCGGCAGTTTATATACCCTAAGCCTTACTGGTATCAATACCTTCGGAATGGTAGCACCTCTGGGAGCTGTAGCATTGATGCTTGGTTGGGCAAGTTTCGCTTTTGTTGCTTGGAAGTTCATGGGTAACAATTGACAGTCGTTAAGTTGTTAGTTTCCCTCTGCTGCCCAGAATCGTAGATAGAATTAAGCGGCAAAAGTTGCCAGGAATGTTACTGGAAGGAGAAACTGGAACTGATAACTAGTAATGAATGACTGAAATGACACTTAAGCGGTTGCTGCTAATTTTGCTAACACTCGGAGCAATATTTTTTTATAGTCAAACTTTATTTGATAGTTGGCAAAAGCCCCAAATTCAGAGCGATTTGGAACTATATCAAACAAATATCCTCCTACAAGCACAAGAATGGAATCCCGAAAATGCTGCTTCTAGACTTTCAAATACTTCTAAAAATCTAGAAGCAGCAAGAGCCGCTTTTTTGGGCAAGCAGCCTTTAGAAACTGCCACGAAACAATATGAAAAATTTAGAAAATCGGGTACTTCTAATTTAGACAAAATTCAACTGCAACTAGCAAAAAAACCTACCACATCTGTAGATACTTCAACATTAGGGGAGAATCCACCAAACCAATTGCAACAATCTCTCAAACAACAACAAAAGGCAATTGCTCAATTAGATTTACGCTTGGGTGTTATTCAAGCAGCACAAGAAAATACGGACATAGCTATTCAAACTTGGACTGACTTGACAAAATCTCCGGAGATTATCTCAGATTCTGAAAAGACAGCCCTAGCATTATCAGGAATTTGGAGCAATTCTCCCAGGATTTTACCTAATGCCGAACAACTAATTAAAAATAATTTAACAGGTTGGTTTAGATTCACCAGCCTTTCTCGGTTATACAAAGTACAACAACGAGAAGGAGATTTATCTAACCTATTAGTTACTGCTCAAAAAACTGCCGAAGAAGCTATATTTAAATTGGCAATAGTCGTCACTCTACCATTAATTACCGGTGTTCTCGGCGCAGTTTTACTAATTGTCCTTATTGTTCAACGACTTATCCAAAGAGAAAATTCCCTGTGGGAAAAAAATGGAGATTTACCTTGGAAAACTCCCTGGGATGGTGAAATAATACTACAGGTGTTTATTTTCGGCTTCTTCTTCACTGGACAAATCCTTATCGGACAATTTGTCATGCCTTTGCTCCTGAGTATACTTCCTTTAACCCGTCCGATAAACGTTCAAACCCAAGCATTCTTAGTTTTATTTAGCTATCTCTTAGTAGCATTTGCTGTGCTGGCTGTCTTATACTTCTCCATTAAAAACTTTTTACCCCTAACTGCTGATTGGTTCCACGCACGTTTCCAAGAGAAATGGTTTTTGTGGGGATGTGGTGGTTATTGCGTAGCTTTACCTATAGTGGTGATAGTCTCATTACTCAATCAACAACTATGGCAAGGGCAAGGTGGTAGTAATCCTTTGTTACAGTTAGCACTAGAGAGCCAGGACACTGTAGCTCTATTTATCTTTTTTATCACAGCTGGAGTTGCTGCTCCTTTGTTTGAAGAATGCCTGTTTCGTGGATTCCTATTGCCATCCTTAACTCGCTACTTACCCATGTGGGGAGCGATTGTAGTTAGTAGTTTCTTGTTTGCGATCGCTCATCTGAGTTTGTCAGAGATTATACCTTTAACTGCTTTAGGTATGGTTTTAGGATTTGTCTATGTGCGATCACGCAATCTTCTAGCTCCCATGCTACTACACAGTTTGTGGAATAGCGGTACTCTCATCAGTCTATTTATTCTCGGCAGTAACGGTAAATAAATAGAATATTAAGAAAACTGTGTTTAAGTGTGTATACCCCTACTTTCTCATCTAAGATAGTTGGTAGGGGTTGGCTATGCCTATTTTTAATCTCAATGAATAGCAATATCTAATTAAGGTGACAATATTCAGCTCATTAATAGGAAAAAGTTAAGCAAATAGTAGAGTGAACTAAATACCAAATAATTTTGTCAATATATTCATAGCCTGCAGGCAAAATTAATTATGGGATATATGTTCGAACATTTGCATTTATATTACTTTACTTTATACTCTCTTCATACATTCTCTTAAAGTTCATGTATTCTTTATCGGTAATCTCTAGATAAATACTATACAATCTGCATAGTCTAATATACTTGAGTCTTCATTAGTGGTGCTTTGAATCCAAGGGATTAAATAACTATTAACCTTAATAGATTTATCCTCGTAGATGAGTAGGATGGGTTTTTATACTAGAGTGTCAATTAATTAATAGAGTTAATCATCTTAAATTAATCTTGATAGTTAATACTTTATTCTACTCGCCTACTCCCTCTCTTAGCTAATCATGAATATTAGCATTGCTGAATCGTTTTTTTACGCTTAACTCCAGGGTTTATCTCTAATATATTTTGTTTACTTATTAGTAAATATCTGCTGACGAATATTGTAATGAAATAAAACCGGGTCTAAAATGATCCGGAATCAACTTATATTCTTTGTAAAAACTAATAGAGTCGAGCTATCTTTATAATTTGTCAAAGACTGCGAATCTACTTTGCAAAGAAGATAATTTTACTTAATACTTAAAT
>CBZS010000207.1 GCA_000613065.1 Richelia intracellularis
CTAATCTAATCGCAAACGATCATAATCAAAGTTGGGATGCTATCAAAGAAGCTCACGGCTTATCTTATGATTCTAGCAAGCTAGAACAATATTATGATAAGTGGGCTCGTGAATATGACACAGATGTATGCAACGAAGATTATTCCGGTCCTGAATTTATCGCCGATTATTTAGCTAAAATTCTCGAGAGTGATTGTAGAGTTGACTCTAACAACCAGGACATTAAAATAATTGATGCCGGCTGTGGAACTGGTTTGGTTGGTATTGCCCTTGCTAAAAAAGGTTTTCTTAAGGTGGATGGGTTTGACCTATCTCATCAGATGATTGAAAAAGCGAAACAGACAGAAGCTTACAATTCCCTAACAGGGGGATGCGATATGACTGTCAAAATAGAAGCATACCAAAATAACCAATATGAAGTTGCCGTATGTTGCGGCGTTTTTACCTCGGGACACGTTCACCCGATCGCATTGGAAGAATTAATTCGAATTACCAAACCAGGAGGTTTACTTCTAGTCAGCACTAGAAAAAGCTATTACGACAATAGTGATTTTTCGAAAATTTGCGTTCACTTGCAAGCAGAAAATAAAGTCAAGTTGATTCACTCAGTCTTGGATGGTCCTTACATTGCAGAAGAAGGGGCACATTACTGGGCTTTTGAAGTTTGTTGATGTATAAAGTATATGTGTAGAGATTCTGCCTACTACACTCTGACATTAAGCTTTTTACCCTAAATACGAAGTTTATGATGTTATTCGTCAATTTAGACAGTGCAATAAACCTGATGAATTGACCAATGGCATCATTGAAATTCATTAAATTTCAAAGTATGTTATTAGCATCCGTAACTGATTTAGTTTTTTATTTATTTACAAAATGATTGAAATTAAGATAGAGTTGCCTCGACCCTCGCTTCTCTATATTATTTTATGGAAAAAAGACTTTGACAAAACAATATGACAGAATTAATGAATGCTTTAGTTCTCACTGGTTATGGGGGGCCAGAGAAACTGATATATACACAAGTGTCTAAACCTGTACCCCAAAAGGGAGAAGTTCTCATAAAAGTGGGTGCTTGTTCTGTCAACAATACAGATTTGAATACTCGAACTGGTTGGTATGCAGCGTCCGAATCGTTTCAATCCATTCTACAAGATAGGACAAAAAACAATATAGATACATCTACCAGTTGGCAACAAGCAGGAATACAGTTTCCTCGAATCCAAGGTGCAGATATAGCCGGGAAA
This sequence comes from Richelia intracellularis, assembly GCA_000613065.1. Lineage (GTDB taxonomy): Bacteria > Cyanobacteriota > Cyanobacteriia > Cyanobacteriales > Nostocaceae > Richelia > Richelia intracellularis_B. Next base: position 1,248 of record CBZS010000207.1, read on the forward strand.
GTAGTAGAAATTGGTGATGGTGTAGAACCAGGAATAATCAATCACAGGGTAATTGTCGATCCATGGATTCGTAGTGGCCAGTTAGCAGAGTATAAATATATTGGCAGTGAGATCAATGGGGGTTTTGCCGAATATGCTGTGGTTCCTGCTAGTAATATTTACCCCATTAATTCATCCTTATCTGATGCTGAGTTAGCTACATTTCCCTGTGCTTACTCTACAGCAGAAAATCTGTTAACAAAAGCACGAGTATCAGCAGAAGATACTGTACTAATTATGGGAGCTTCTGGTGGGGTAGGTAGTGCTGCTATCCAACTAGGAAAAATAAGAGGAGCAACAATTATTGCTGTTGTGGGAAGTAAAAAAGAGAATTTTGTTCGGGAATTGGGGGCTGATTATGTCTATGACAGAGATGAAGAATTAGCTTCTAATTTATTGCAACATCAAATTTCCGTTGGAGTCGATGTTGTGGGAGGAGACTATTTTAATATCATTTTTAAAAGCTTAGAAATTGGGGGAAGATACGCGTCCTCCGGCGCAATCGCAGGGCCAATGGTTGACCTGGATTTACGAGATTTAATTTACAAAGATCTAGAAATGATTGGGGCAACGCGGTTAGAGTCAGAGGTGTTTCAAAGATTAGTTCGTTATTTAGAAAAAGGTCTTTTAAAACCATTGGTTGCTAAAGTTTTTCCTCTTGAAGAAATCAATGAAGCTCAGAAGTTCTTTCAGGGTAAGAATTTTTCTGGTAAAGTTGTTATCGAAATTTAACTTTTTTATTGTAAAGAGACTTGAACTCATCTGTTTTTCTAATGAACTGGTAGATTTTCATATAGGAAATATTCATCTTTTACTTGTGACATGTTTTACAACTTTTATAACGTATAAATAAAAGTAAAACCTAAAGATTAAAAGCTAAAAATATTATGAAAATGACCCGAATCTCTGTCTATCAAGTAAACCTACCTTTAGAGCATGCTTATCGACTGTCAGGAGGTAGGCTGTATTTCGACAAACTAGATTCCACAATAGTTGCAATAGATACAGACGAAGGAATAAGAGGTTGGGGAGAAGCATGTCCCTGGGGTTCAACTTATTTACCAGCTTTTGCACGGGGTGTCAGGGCTGGAATCGACGAGTTAGCACCACAACTAATAGGATTAGATCCCAGACGTATAGATTTTATCTATCGGACTATGGATATTGCCTTACCTGGTCATCCTTATATTAAATCAGCTCTAGATATGGCCTGTTGGGACATCCTTGGTAAGGTAACACAGCTACCCTTATGTGAACTGTTTGGAGGTCGTTTAGATCAATCGATAACTATCCAAAATTCCGTTCCTACTGGTACTCCAGAAGAAATGATTGAATCTATAAAAAGAGGCCAAGAAAAAGGAGAGACTATCCATACCTGTAAAATTGGAGCAAATGTAGCTTTAGATATTGAGAGAATTAAAGCAATTGGTGCTTATTTACCTGCTAATGAAAGTGCTACTTTTGACGTGAATAGAGCTTGGTTGGTAGATGATGCTCTGAGAGTCATGAATTCCGTAACAGAACCAATTTTGTATTTTGAACAGCCTTGTGAGACTTATGAAGAATGTTTGCAAGTACGTCAGTTGACTTCTCATCCCATTATCCTAGATGAATGTATTCAGGCTTATGGTCATGTTGTTCGTGCTCAAGCTGACAGTGCTTGTGAGGCCATTGGTTTGAAAATTGGTCGAGTTGGAGGTTTAAGTAAAGCAAAGCGTATCCGGGATTTTTGTGTAGAAACGGGAATTCGGATGAATATTGAAGTCACTGGAGGAAGTGTAATTGGAGACTCAGGAGCAGTCCATCTTGCTCAGAGTACTCCACTAACCCACTTGCGGGCTACTTGGTTATGCCATGAGATGTTAACAGTGGATACAGCCAAAGGCGGTGCGCGTAATCAAGGAGGTAAGACATATGCTCCACAAGCTCCAGGATTGGGTATAGAGCCAAAAATGGATGTTTTAGGTGAAGCGATCGCTGTATATGAATAGTACTGGATTTTTATTACAGAATTAAAACGGGTACGACTCTTTTGGTAGTACAAAGTATGATATAAGAATAATAAATGACAAGTCAACCAGAGTAGTATTGACAGCCAAAAATGTACTTGATCGGATTGGGGACCTTGCTGAATTAGGGGATGATTTCACTAAATTTTCAAAGATTTCTCAATGGTTTCAAACGCTAATTCATCCCGCACTTATGCAACGCCCAAGAACATAAACGCAATCACCTGGCTTTCTACTCTAGTGGTATTCCTTTAATGAAGCAAGTTCTCAAAGCTCGTTGTTCTACTACCCCTCCACCTCTTCCAATACCTGTCTAAGTTCCACTCTCCCTCTTACTAAAAGAGTTGCACCCAATTCAAACATAGTATATATATTCATTCCAATTAATTTCCGTATGCCTTAAGCAGCATCAATGCCTCTTAAAACAAGAGTTTAGCCGATTATGCTAACTATGGTTATTATTTAGAAAGACTATAACTAAACATAGAAAGTGAAATACAGCACTACGAAACTTTGTGAGGATATTTTTATTCTTCTTTTTCACCCCTTCCTCTTACCTTGGGAGTGAGAAATATGTATTAACATATATGTCTACTGCTATATTTTCTAGACAATTACTGAGAAAGAATCATATTCTTTGCTAATTTGCTGGAGAGATATTTGGCAAACTAGACTTAACTGGAGGATACAAAGTGAAAAAAATATTAGCTTTATGGGCAGTACCACATTCAACTTCTACTGCTTTTGAGTACATGATCCGGGAGCCGGGGGATTTTTTGGTAATAGATAGATGAACCTTTTGGGTTATCTATCTACTACAGTGAGGAGGGTTTTAATACTACTCGTTATCCAGAGATAGAACCAAATCGCCAAAATAATTTTAGCTCTACTTTGGAAAAGTTAAAGCTACAAAATGGCAAACAACCAGTTTTTCTTAAAGATATGGCCTACCAAGTCAGACCTATAGCCCACCAAGATTTTTTGTCTAACTTTGAGAATAATTTTTTAATTAGAAATCCAGCAAAAGCACTCAAATCACTTTTCGAAAGATGGCCTGATTTTACCTTAGAATAAACTGTATATATCGCAGTATATCAGTTATTTGAAATAGTTAGGGAAATCACTGGCAAAGTTACCGCCGTGATTGATTCTGATAATTTAGTCACAAATACTGAAGCAACTGTTAAAGCTTATTGTAATCTTGTAGGTATCCCATTCATTAAATAATCTCTACAATGGCAACCTAAGCTACAACCTGAGATTAATCAATGGGAGGGGGGATGGCATAATTATTTACAGTCAAATAGTGGCTTTAAAGAACCGAATAAAAAAAAACAGATTGAAATAAAAGACAATGAGAAATTAAAGCATGCTTATAATTTATGTATCCCCTATTACCAAAAATTGTATGAGAATCGGCTAACCATTGTTTATATTTTTACCACCATGAATAATTCTTCAAAATCATTCTAATAAATAAAGCTCTATATTAATAGTTTTCAATTAAGAATGCTTACATAACAGTCTTTTTAAATCTTGAATTTTTATTAACTATTTGTGTTAAAAACATGACATTATATTGTTAATGATATCTGTAAAAATATTACTCATTTTAGTCTTTATCTCGTTACAATAATTCTTAAATTTAAAACAATTTTTCTGTTTGAGCCTCAGTTTATTCAGTATGATCTCATTAGCAACTTAATTTGATGAATAATTATCCGCTACAACCTCATGAATAATCTGCCGATAATTGCTTACATTGGTACAGGCTCAATGGGAAAACCCATGATTTTTAAACTCCTAAGATTGGGGTATACTGTGCAGGTTTATGATAAATATCCAGAGGCAGCAAAAACTGTGATTGCAAAGGGGGCAGTTTGGTTTAATAGCCCTAAAGAAGTTGCAAAAAATGCGGATATTGTTGTTACGAATCTTCCTTTACCCCATCATGTTACAGAAAATATGTTAGGGGAAAATGGAGCTTTAGCTGGAATGAAACCCAAATCAACTTGGATTGATTTTTCCACCACAGATTATCATAATACCCAGCACATTGCTGATGAAGCAAAGAAGAAAAGAGTTTATAGTTTAGAGTCTCCAGTTAGCAACTTATCCCATATGGGAGTAGATTTTGCTAACATTAGCTTTTATGTCAGTGGAGATAAAGAAGGTTTTGATATTAGCGAAAAAGCCCTAAATGATATGGGTAAAATTTCCTTCTTTGTCAGTAATAAAATTGGTGAAGCACAAACAGTTAAGTTACTGACTAATTTACTGTTTTATACAGCTATGGTTGTATTAGGGGAAGTTCTAGTCATTGCTAAAACTAATGGTATTTCCCTCGAGTGGATGTGGAATTTTATCAAGGCATCTCAGGGAAATAGTTTTGTGTCAGAACAAGTAACCCCATTTATATTTGACGGTAGTTATGACTATTCTTGTTCTTTAGAAATTACTGTTAAAGATACTGATTTAACAGTAAAATTAGCAGATGAACTAAACGTTCCTTTACTTTTAGGGCGAATAATTGAAGCTAGATATCGGCAAGCAGGAGAGAAATATAAACCCCTTGAAAACCATGTTATGGTTACTAAGTTAATCGAAGAAGAGAATAACTTCGATTTAAGAGTACCTGGGTTTGTAGCACCTTCTCCCTATGGCCTGAATCGTAGCTATATTCATTCTGATAAATTAGTTACAGATGCTTTTGGTAGGGTTAAACCTGAACCCTATCAGCTAACCTATGAGCGACCCCAGCACAAACTAGAGGGGGTTATAGAAGAAATTGCTCAAACCCTCAGTAATTTTATGGCATACATAAATTATCTGATTTTACAGGAATCCTATATGTTAGGAGAAAATATGGGGCTAAATCATGATTTATTAGTTGATGTAATTCGATGGAGTTGCGGAACTAGTTGGGTTTTTGACAATGAAAACTCATTTAAACCAGATAGTAGCATTGTCAGTAAAATCAAAAAATATAATTTTGGTAGTAAAGCGAAGATTCCGACGATTACCAAAATGATTTCACTCTTAGAGAATCAGTAAATAGCTGAGTGGTAAGATATATAAAGTAAGTGTAGGGATAGGAGGAAACCAAATGGAGCATCTACCAATCATATCATTATACGAGTTAGCTAAAGAGGATTTGGATAATCAAGAAGTGAAGAAATTATACAAAGCCTGCTATGAATGTGGTTTTTTCTATTTAAAGGATCATGGAGTTGACCAATTATTAGTTGAGAAAACCATTGAAACATCTAGGAATTTCTTTCAGCTTCCAGAACATATTAAACGCAATTACGGACATGACATCCAAAAGGTTTATCCTCCAACTTCAAGAGGTTATGTTCCTTTGTATGGAGAATATTTGAACGAAGAAAGTGGATTTGACCCCAAAGAAATTTTTGATTTAGGCTTAGACAAACCTTCATCGAATAAGCCTTTCACTGGACAAAATATTATGCCGGATAGTCAATTGGCTCCAGGTTTTGCCACATCTCATTACAATTTACAGCAAGAGATCATGACAAAAGTTTTTCCTCAGTTGTTAAGGGGAATTGCCTTAGCTTTAGGTTTAGAAGCAACTTGGTTCGATCAATATTTTAATGAAGCTATTTTAATCCAGCGCACGATTTACTACCCAGAAAATTGTGGTAAAGCTGGTAAGCATACAGATAATGGAATTTTTACCATTCTAATTCAAGAACAACTTCCTAATAGTTCTTTAAGAGTTCATACTAACGACAAAT
>CBZS010000208.1 GCA_000613065.1 Richelia intracellularis
AGCACGGGAGCAGGGGGAGATAAAATAATCAAACCGTCAACTAACAACATTCCTCATTCCCATCTAGAGACATTTACAGCTAAAGCTGCGCTGCGCGAAAGGTAACCCCTATGTATAAATAGTCAACATCTTTATCTTTTAGCACTGGCAGGGTTGACTTACATTATTTTGTCAACCCTGCCAGTGCTAATGTAAATTAAGTCACAATTTTGTCGGACAATCTGAAGTTTCATCCCACGGGTGGAAAACTTAAAGTCATCCTTTTCACGGTGATATATTTGTTGCAAACCTTGCTGAATTTCTGGCGTAGCTTGACCTGCTAACATTCCATTTAGGGTATTTTGCATTAGTTGAGGATCTACCGATTAAGCAAAAGACACCTCTGTTTGCCTCAGCTGTCTTGAATTATTGTCAAATAAATAACCAAGGTCAATTTGATTGGGAACAACTTTATAAACTACAGCACGAGTATTTCCCCACAAGCCTTTTAAATCTATTGCTGGTTTACCCAGAGCTGCTTCTACTTCATCTCTGGATGTACCCGGAGGCAAAGCTGGTACCTGTCTAGAGTTAGTTCTTGGCTGGGGTGATGAGATAGGGAGTGCTGTTGAGGATGGGGACGGCTGGGTATTTTCTGGTGTAGCTGCTGGTTGGGGTGTAAATGTTTGAGGAATTTGTGGAGCTAAAGATTGTGTGGTAGTGACTTCTGGAATGGGAGTACTCACAATCTCTGGAGGTGGAACCACATTACCAGAACTATTGGAATTCTTGGGGCTCTTCTCTGGAATGGGGGGCTCTATAATAGGGGTTTCTTCAACGGGACTATTACCAGTAATTCTCGGTGCAGAGCCAGTTGATTGTGTAACACTATTGGTCGTTATAGGTTGACGATTCATTGTAGTGATCCCCACTGCTCCAATTAAACCTGCAACTAACAAACCACCAATGACTAAAGCTGGTTTTTGCCAGTTTTGAGCATCCCAGTGTGGTGGGATTGTAGCCATTCCCCTATTTGGTAATTGCTTGGTTGCTTGATGGGTAGGGACTTGCGAAAAAAGGGGAACGGTTACTTTCTTTGTGGTTTCAGCAGGGGGAGATGCTTGTAAATCAGATAAGATACGTGCAAATGTACTATA
>CBZS010000209.1 GCA_000613065.1 Richelia intracellularis
ATTTCTTATAAATCACCTTAGAAACAAGAACCCTAGTACCTTTAAAATTGTTAGTTGAGCAGTATCCTGGATTTATTCCTTGTCATATCCGCTACGCCGAAGTCCTGAAAAAATACAAACGCGAGCAAGAAGCATTATTAATTTTAGAGCGGGCAGCCACCGCCTATGCCCAGCAACCAGAGCTAGTCCAGGCAAGGGTGCAAGCCTTAGCAGAAGCAAAAAAATGGATGGAAGCAAGTATTGCAGCCCGTCAATTTGCTATTCTCAGCCCCAACCAGACTCAAACAAAAACATTTAAACAATTAGCAGACACGCATCTCAAACGCTATAAGTCCCATGTACGGGCAGAGGTGCGGGGAAATGCCCTAGCTATTATTACAGGAGCTGTAGGCAATGCTGTCACTGGTAGCCTGTTGGGGCCATTTTCGGCTCTCGACTCTACTCTTTTGCTGTTACGAGGGGAAAAGTCTCTAGGTAAATCTGTGGCGAAACAAGCAAAAAAACAACTGGATATAGTGGAAGATGCAATAATTAACGCCTATGTCACAGAAATTGAGCATAAACTGGCAAAAGCTGCTGGAAAAGATGAGTTTAAGTATCAATTTTCTGTAATTGCCGATGAAAATATTAATGCCTTTGCTCTACCAGGGGGAAAAATATTTATTAACGTTGGCGCGATTGCTAAAACCAACTCAGAAGCGGAATTAGCTGGTTTAATAGGTGATTAACTATCCCATAGGGTACTTCCCCAGGGTTTCCAACTAGTTACCCAAGGTCATGTCATTAAGTAATGTGACTCAATATCTACCCCTTGGCGGTACGGTGGAAAGGTTATTTACCCTCAGTTATAGCCGCGATATGGAACGTCAAGCAGATAGCTTAGGAACTCGCTTAATTGTTAGCACCGGTTATGCTGCTGATGGTTTGCGGAATCTCATGGTAAGCATGGATAAGGAACAGAAAAATGCCCCTCCCTCCCCAATGGTTATCATCTCACCCTGTTGGTGGGCAAGGAGTACGCTATTTGGAAGATTTAATTACCCACAGCGGTTACAATCGCTATGCTTATGAAGGAGTACCCAGACATTTATCAGTTCAAGGTAGAGTCAAGCAGATATTACAGAAAAAAGAAGCAGAGGACGAAAAGAAACGTAAAAGGAAATAATAATTTTTCTTAGTTTGTACTAATTTAGACGACTTGAATGTACGCAGTAATGTCAAGATACTTATAGCCAAAGGTTTGAGGTTAAAGAATACCAGTCAGTTTTAGGGATGTGGATGCAAATATTGTCTTACATTTGTGTAGCCTCATTTTGGGTGGAGTAATAACGTAACCCAACCTAACAAATAACTTTATTTCCCCTTTCAACCTTAACTTTTCAACTTTCCCCCTTATATTTTGATGTAGCTACCACCATAGCAGAAACCGATTAAAAATCTTATGCCAGAATTACGTCAATCCATTGCCCAGCACTACCACGAACGTACAAAGTACGATCCTGAAACAATAGCTAATAAAAGTCAGGGTTTAGATTGGTCTAAACAACCTGTTCCATTTAAAGAGTATAAAATCGGTTCTGCCTTCGATCTTAAGCCTTATTTACAAGAAAAGCCCGAAGCATATGCCAATGATTCTGAAGGAAGATGGTGGCATAGAATTTCTCGGCTGTTATTTTCCAGCTATGGATTAACAGCAAAAATGCCTTCTTTGGGGAGTGCTGTCTATCTACGTTCAGCCCCTAGTGCAGGTGGCTTGTACCCTGCGGAGGTATACTTAGTTTCTCGTGGTACGCCCATATTGCCCTCTGGACTATATAACTACCAATGTCGCAGTCATTCCCTCATGCATTTTTGGGAAAATGATATGTGGCAAAGTTTACAACAAGCCTGTTTGTGGCATCCAGCTCTAGAAAGTACTCAGTTGGCAATGATTGTAACTGCAATTTTCTACCGTTCTGAATGGCGGTATGAGGATCGAGCTTATCGGCGTATTTGCTTAGATTCAGGACATTTGTTGGGTAATATTGAACTAGCTGGTAGCATCACCGACTATCGCCCCCATTTAATTGGTGGCTTTGTAGATGAAGCAGTTAACGAACTACTCTATATTAATCCTCAGCAAGAAGGTGCGATCGCAGTCTTACCTTTAGCAGATTTATTAGATATTCAACAAAATTTACCTACGTGGCGCACAGCTTTACCCTCCGCCACAGAAACTGAGTATCCCCAAATCTCTGATGGCGAGCTATTAACCTATTTTCATCAAGCCACTAGAATTCAATCGGGTACCACTGGTAAGGTG
>CBZS010000210.1 GCA_000613065.1 Richelia intracellularis
TTCAAGAGTGCCAGAACGTGCAGGGGCTAAACTAAACGTGCACGTTCTGGCTGGTTTATCAGATGAAAGATAAAGTTAAAAGACTGCACACTATCTGGATGGATGGAGGATATCGGGGGGAAGATTTTGCCCACTGGATAATCGATGTTTTTCGTTGGATTGTGGAAGTGGTTCTCAGACCCTTAGAAAAGAAGGGTTTTACCCTTTTACCAAAACCTTGGGTTGTAGAACTAACTTTCGGGTGGCTCAATTGGTGTAGAAGATTAAGTAAGGACTATGAAAGGCCACCTGAAACTTCTGAGACTTTAATTTATATTGCAATGATACGTATCATGGTCAGGCTACTTGGATGATTTGTAACTCACTTCGACTTTTAAAACATGCTCTAAGCTCTGCTTCTCAAATACTTTATCAAAACAAATATATTTCCCTTTGGCAAAGTAGTAATAATAACTTAATTTGGGTAATCTATTTAAAATTTGTCAAAATCAAGGGTTATTGACACTCGGCAGAATTACAAGCTGGGAGATTATTAGCTAGAAACCAACATTAGTCATCTGTAACAACAGGAAAACCCCTAAAACAGTGGTTCTACAAGGCTACAATTCTATGTTGGATTTAACCGTGGAAGCAGGCCAAAATAGGAAATTGTCTGACTTTACCAAGGTTGATGAGCAATATTCTCTAATGAAAATTTTGCACTCGCACTAGGTTATCTTAAAATGAGTATAGGATATGTAAACTTTCGTAACCTAAGCCAGAGTCCGCCAATCCATGACCCCAGCCACATCTCTATTTTCCCCTGTGGAAGCAGACCTGCAGATACTAGCAGATAATCTCAAGCAGTTAGTGGGAAATCGCCATCCAATTCTTTATGCCGCAGCCGAACACTTGTTTGGAGCCGGTGGCAAGCGCATTCGACCAGCTATTGTACTGCTAATATCGCGAGCAACAATGCAGGAACAAGAAATTACTCCACGTCATCGACGGTTAGCTGAGATTACAGAAATGATTCATACAGCAAGCCTAGTGCATGATGATGTTGTGGATGAATCAGAGATACGGCGTGGTGTACCTACCGTCCACAGCCTATTTGGCAACCGTATAGCAGTATTAGCAGGAGATTTTTTGTTTGCTCAATCTTCTTGGTACTTAGCAAATTTAGACTGTTTAGAAGTAGTAAAGCTATTGTCAGAAGTGATTATGGATCTCGCAACTGGAGAGATTCAGCAAGGATTAAATCGCTTTGATACTAACACCTCTTTAGATATTTATTCACAAAAGAGTTATTACAAGACAGCTTCATTAATAGCCAATAGTTCTAAAGCAGCGGGTGTGTTAAGCGATGTTTCCGTGGAGGTAGCTGAAAATTTATACAATTATGGTCGTCATTTAGGTCTAGCATTCCAAATAGTGGATGATATTTTAGACTTTACCAGCTCTAGTGATACCTTGGGCAAGCCTGCAGGTTCCGATTTGAAGAGTGGAAATCTGACAGCACCAGTGTTGTTTGCCTTAGAAGAACAACCGTATTTGGAAGTGCTAATAGAGAGAGAGTTTGCTCAAGAAGGAGATTTAGATCAGGCGATGAGTTTGATTAAAAATAGCCAAGGTATTCAAAGATCAAGGGAATTAGCCACTGATCATGCCAAAATAGCTGTTGAGAATATTGAAGCGATCGCACCTTCTCCGTCCCGACAAACTTTGATTAATCTTGCTAACTATGTATTGAGCCGACTTTACTAGCACATGATGCAATCGACCAACCATTGATTAAAATTCCAAGTTAGAAAACATAACATAGCTTTTAGTTGGGTGTAGACCTGTAGCCATAAGCCACTGAGGATGCAAAAACTGCTTTTCGCAGAGTGGACATACGTCCCTGGGGTTGTGCTTATTAGCCTTCCTACACTCTTCTACCCCATATATAGCCACTACCCGAATGGGCAGCTTCCCATAGAATAGGAGGGAAATAACTTTGGCCTGGGTAAGGTATAACTTTATCAAATAAAACTAGAAGAAGGCGTTGCATAAGTGCGGGATGAATTAGCGTTTGAAACCATTGATAAATCGTTGAAAATTTAGTGAAATCATCCCCTCATTCAGCAACGCCGAAGAATTTTTGAGCCAAAAGCATAAGGGAATAAGCAGATCATATATCTGTTCCCCACTTCTTTTTGACATCTGCCCTTTTGCATGAGGCAATATTGTCATCTCCCCGCCAATTTGTCATTATTTTCTCTCCCAAGAGATAGTAAGAGTTGAGATAATTAACCCTAATAAAAATTTTGGTTATTTTCAATACGTCGCTTGAGAGAGCTAAAATAATACCAGTATACTAAACTAATATCTAAACACCTAAGTTTATTTACGCAATATCATCGTGAATATTAGCATTAGGAGGTGATGATTCTAAGTGATTTTTTATTTTTTTCAGGAATATATCTCGCCGTATTTCTACTGACTTTGATTCATTATTTTGTGATTCTACGAACATGATACTATCTACTGAATCCAAAGCAACCAATTGAAATAAAACATCAATTATAGGCATGGGAATAGCTGTCACTTGGTCATCTACCCCCGTAGAGGAGCTAGGTGAAATATATTTCAAGTCAGCAAAAGCATAAATAACGCGCTTTTGTAATGCTGAATTGGTACGATTACTTAATGTAGTTACAACCCAAGACTGCTGTAAGTTTTGGATAATGTAGTATTGGTGATGGCTTAACCTATGAGCGATCGCGCTCAAGACTGGAGCAATTGTTGCTATCAGTTGTGGAGTTACACCATCCTGGGGTGCATTATCAATGAGTGATTGAATTTGTGTATTTAGATCCATCATGATCTGTAGACAACTCCTAAGTATTGGCTATAACTATTATTTATGGCGGATAAACAATCTTAAAGATTGGGGAGTAATTATCCAAGTGAAATCCTCACCACAGGATTAAGGTGTATTTAGCTTACACGCAAAACCCTTAGCCCAATACCTATAAACACAGGTTTTCATTAAGTATGTTAGGGTTTTTTTTATAACGAGACTAT
>CBZS010000211.1 GCA_000613065.1 Richelia intracellularis
ATGTGGGTTAAAAGCCTTTCCTTGCCAGTTTTGTTGAGTTCCTGGACTGTGGGGTTGTAAAATTACTTCCTGAATATGGCCGTATTGTCGGTGAATTTTTCCTATAGTTTCTAGGGTATCCCAACAATCATCTTCCGTTTCCCCAATCCCTAACAGTAACCCTGTGGTAAAAGGTATTTGTAATTCTCCTGCCCATTCTAATTGTTCTAACCTGATTGAGGGTAACTTACTCGGTGCGTGTTGATGTACCGTCTGCAACAACTTGGGAGTTAATTGTTCCAACATCAATCCCATGGATACATTTACCTGCTTTAATTGTTGCATTTCTGAAAAGCTGAGGATACCAGCATTGGTGTGGAGTAAATATCCCATTTGTAATCCTAATGCACAGAAGTCATAAATGCGCTGGAACCATTGCTGACGTTTGGGAGATTGAGGATGAACCTCACCACTAAGAATGAGAATTTCACAGACATTTTGGTTTTGTAATCCGTAAAAAATATTGGTTGCCGCAGACAAATCCATTTCCTTACGTTGTCCTGGATATGTTCGAAAATTGCAATAATTGCAACGGTTAAAGCATTCATAGGTTGGAACTATTGTGTAAGCAGGGCTATAGGTCACTACTTTCTTGTCAGTCATACCAATTTTGGATTTTAGATCGGTAATTAAATATTTCCTTTATCTTGTATCCCACATTCTGCACTTTAATTTGAAGTACAAATAAATTACAAGCAAAATAAAAACACAAGAATCAGAATGATGAATAAATAGAGTACAGAACGAATATATTTTAAAAATAAATGAATTAGACAGAATAATTTTGATTATAAAATCTGTAACATGATAACTACAAATTTTAATAGCAATAAATGAGCCTTCATATGTTGATAAATTTTTATTTGGGTTCAAAATTTTGTTAAGTTAAGAAAGCAAATAAGATTTTAGGCAAAATGATGGCAGAAAAATCAACATGAAATGGCGTGATGATGTTAAATTAACAATTTGATTAACACCATCGAAAGTAAAAATATGGATACCTTGAAAGGATTGGAATACGAATCTTAATGTGGAAGTCATGGTTAACTTATCTAATTTTTTTCTGATTCCGGTTTTGATTATTTTTAAGGTCTTCCTTTCTTGCTTTTGACCGATATGATAAACTAACAAACACAAAGACATTAAAAATAACATGGTCTCAATTCGTTCAAAATTATCAACAAAGAAGCTATCAGCAAAAAATAAAGGGTCTTTCAAAAATCTAAATACTCTTTATTGTTGGTTATTATAAGTTGTAATAATTTAGAATAGATCTAACTTTTATTTTTCAACTAAATTAGTCGCTAATATAAATATTCCATCTTGCTTTTTACGGATTTATATCTCTTCTACTTTTTCAGTCCTATCTGCTTCCATTTTATAAAAATTATGATTATATTTTGACTTATTTTCAATAATTTAAACTCTTTATTTATTTTATCTAGTTTCTATCGGCTTTTTACTGGACTTTAAAAATCTTATTTTTTAAATTCATTTATTCGTTTTAAAGCTTTTATTTTTATTTTTTTGTTTAGCTTCTATTAATCACTATCTTTTCTTTTTTGACTTTCTACTATTAGCCATTTTTTTTTTAATTCCACCGGAACTTACTATTTCTGAATTTCACTTGTATAGGTCTAGATTTAAACCTGATATTATCTTTTTTTATTTTGCATCTATCTCCTCTATCTCTACAGACTGAACTAATTCTTGTGCTTTCTTAATTGTCATAGGTACTCGACTTATCCATTTTATATGCAGACCATAATACTGTCAAAAACTATTTGTTTTTTTTACTATACTAAAATTTTACCAAATACTGCTTTATCTGATTCATTGGCATCTCCTCCTCTCATTAATAATGGTATATCTCCATAACTACTCATAATTAAATCTAAAACGCATTGCTTTAAATTCGGTCTATGGTCACGGGAATATCCTTTAGTTATAATTATTGGTCTTACTCTAGTAATTTATTCTTTTTAATTCACATCATAATTTTTATATTCTCCATGTATATGAAATGAGGCTGAATCCAGATGTGAATATTTTGTATGTATCTTAAATGTATTAATTACTGATGAGACTATTTATAAAAAGAGGTTAATTAATCAGGGCTCATATAATTTATCCATGACTATTTTTATTTGATAATCAGTTAAATAATCTCTTTTCACGTCTTCTAATAAGAACATTTTTATCCCTTGAACATCAAAAAAATGACTGAAAAAACATAAAGGTATTGATACAAATCCCAATCCATTAATTAAAATAGCTTTGACTAATATACCCGATGCAATATTCTCACGAGAATCTATTCCTAGTTTAGAATTAATTCTTTCAACTATTCCTATTTCATCAATTAACCCTGCTACTATTCCTAAGTGGTCGATATTTTTAATTTGTGTATTTTCGATGGTAGATATTTTTCACCCTGAAATATTTTCAGCTTTTTGATTGTCTCACTTGGATTGAAACAATATATATTTAGTTTTATCAAAAGCTTGTAATTAAATTTTTCTAAGCAATCCAAGCTTCAACTATTTCCGGAGCGCAGGTTTATTTCTAAAGGCTAATTCACTGAATATTTTGTGTACTATTATTTACCTTTACTCGAAAGTAACTACGTTGTTTTTGTGCTACATCTTGAAGTGCGGAATGTGGTTTATGAATATTAACCGACGGCATTTCTTATTTTTACTAGCAACCACTGTAGGTGCTTTTGCTTTAGATGGTTGCGCTCTAGCAGAACAGAATACCCCCACAACAACTGCCAGAAAACAGAAGGGAGAATCAAATTACCTCCTCTACCTTATGTCTACGAAGCACTGGAACCCCACATAGATGTAAAAACCATGCGCTTCCACGATGACAGACACCACGCAGCTTATGTGAAGAACTTAAATGCTGCTTTGGATAAGCATCCAGAACTTAAAAATAAAGGTGTAGAAGACTTACTCAAAGACTTAGACCGCGTACCCGGAGATATTCGGAATACAGTACGTAATAATGGTGGAGGTCATATAAATGATGCCACGTTCTGGGCAATCATGAAACCCAATGGTGGTGGAAATACTAATGCCGCGATCGCATCTGCTCTCAAAAAAAATTGGGTGCGACTCTTTTAGTAAGACGGGGAGTGCAACTTAGACAGGTATTGGAAGAGGTAGAGGGGTAGTAGAACAACGAGCTTTGAGAACTTCCTTGCTCAAAGGAATACCACTAGAGTACAAAGCCAGGTGATTGCGTTTATGTTCTTTTTGTAGATGAAACTGCCAATACTCATCCCAATGGCCACTGATGTATAAAGAACCCAGGGGTAAAACAGCCTCAGCACCCGTTATGGTCCATCTAGCCCCAGTGAGATCCATCCTTTCTTTAATCAGGTGGCGACAAGCACCCCCAATCAGCCCTGTGGCAATGGGTAATGCAGCTTTTAAGTAATCGTCATATTTGAGGTATTTGGTATTGTTAAGTAAATATCTAGCACAGTTATCCACGGGTTTACGTTCTTGGGGGGGTGAGTTTGGGTAAAGTCGCACTCCGGTGCATACCTGGGGCAACTGAAGTTGATTTACCTTCAAGGATAAGCTGTAAACTTTTGCTCTCCCAAGCTTCTGCCTGTGTTGAAGTCTGAGAATAAAAGACAAATGCAGCTTTCCACAAATACTCAATCACATGGATAAGATCCCTGTCTTAGTCCATGAGAATATTGCTGTGCTGGTAGATTCAGGTGATTTATAAGAAAGAATTTACCAATGAAAGTAAGATGTAATGTTGATGAGTAAAAAAACAGGGGCAAGTATTTTGGAGTATGCTAGACCCACCAGAGGAACCCAAATCATTAACAAGATCACAAATAGAAGACTTGCGGTTGGCAGCATCGAAAATGAATGGAGTAGAACGTCGGGGCTTTCAAGCTCAGATGACGTTGAAATATTGCCAAGGTAGAGCAAGATTAGCACAAACAGTATTCGGTTGAGGTAGAGAAAATATAGAGTTAGGGTTAGGGGAAAAAAGAACAGGGATAATCTGTGTGGGATTACAATCAGCCTTTAGCACAGCAAAGCGTTGCCAGGAGAAACAACCTCTTCTCTTGTGGCGTTATCCCTGGGACAAATTGCACAATATCATTCTCAACAAGAGCCAACATTTAAAACTTCCTTAGCCTATACCCGGTTAACAGCAACATCCGCACTAGAAAAACTCAAAGAACAGGGATTTAGCCAGGAGAAATTGCCTTGCGCCAGTACAATGGCACAAGTCTTGAATCGAATGGGCTATGGTCTTCCTAAAGTAGTAAAAGCCAAACCTCAAAAAAAATTGCACAAACCCATGATATCTTCAACAACATCAAAGAATTTGAGCCGGAATCAACAAACAAGCCTCAAACTCAAACGACTAAGCATGGATTGCAAAGCTACCGTTAATATCGGGAGTTATTCTCGTGGTGGAAAAACCAGAGGAGACAATCAAGGTGAGGAGCATCATAATATGGGATGCACAGAATAATATACTCCCTGTGGGATTATTGATGAAGAAGATAGTGGGCAATTATTCTATATTAACTTTGGTAGTTCTTCTTATAAAACCAGGGATTTTATTGTTGATAATCTAATTCAATGGTGGAAGACAATGACACCAGAACAAAAGCAGAATACCGAACTGATAAAAATTAAAGTTGATAATGGTCCGGAAAGTAGTGGAGTAAGAACTCAATAAAAAAAAAGGATGGTTGAATTTGTTGATCTGCTAAATATACCAATTCAATTGCTTTAGTATCCTCTTTACCATAGTAAATACAATCCCATAGAGGGTTGTTGGGCTATTCTTGACCAGCATTGGAATGGGGGCGGCGAAGCTTGTTGATGTTGAAGTCATGCTTTCCTGGGCTTCGAATATGACTTGGAAAAGTTTATATCCTATCTTGAGTTTAAGTAAAACTGTTTACCAAAAAGGGATTTCTTTAACAAAGAAAGCTATGAAACAAGTCGAGTCTAGATTACAGCGAAATCCACTGTTGCCCAAATGAAATATCTTGATTCAACCGTTTTAGCTGGTAATTTCTTTTTCCAAAATAACTTAAACTCCCCATCCAAAGGAAATAGCGTATTTATCTTTCTTCCTCCATAACCGATTATATTGGCGATTACTGTGCTAAATAATGTGGTCAATTTCCGCGACCATTTTTTCTTGTGTGTTCTGTTTACTGAGTCTGTGCCTGCACATTCTCCCTCTATTTAATGTTAACTGCGTTTATCAAAATATCTTTGTTTGTAACAACCGTCTCAATAGTTTGTATCTATTCTCAAGTAACTTACTTTCTATCTGGGAATGTTCTAACCCACAAATGCTGTCTGAGTCTAACCAACTAACCATACTGTTCAAATAGTTATCGTGCTTGTGACCAAAACATACCTTTATTTGATGTAGATGCTTGCATAGGGTGTGGAAAATGGGTTGCATTAGACTTTAGATGTCACTTTTTCTGAAGATGCTTGTGGTCTCCGTACTGGTCATGCTCCACAAAACTTAGCACTTCTGCGGCGAATAGCTCTTAATGCTTTAAACCTAGAGCAATCTTTGAAACGTAGTAATCGCCAAAAATAGAATCGAGCCGCTATGGATAATAATTATATGCTGACTGTTTTTACTGCTTGTTTATCCGGGGTTGCATAAGTGCGGGATGAATTAGCGTTTGAAACCATTGAGAAATCGTTGAAAATTTAATGAAATTATCCCGCACTTATGCAACGCCGTTTATCCCAACAGATACCTCTCAACCCCCTTGTCAATAGAATTTGAGATGCGCTTAACCTGAGTTATTACCAGATATGTTTGATGACGTTTTAAAAGGTATAGCTCGTCATAAATGTTTAGGTAAAATACAAGAAGGAATGTTATTTGATGGGGGATGATCTCCAGGTTTATATTATCAAAACAGATTCTATATCGAAAATCCTGGTCTCATTGATTCCGTATTTCTGATTTATCAAACTAAGTAAAATATCAACCAAAAGACTGTCATAATAGTATGGTGTGCCTTATAAGCAGTTGGATTTTACAATAAAAACAATAAAAAATAACAATTTTTGGTTTTGATGATGTCAATTGTCGAAATACTTAAACAAGATTATCAAACATTTCCCATTAATCAAACTTACAGCATTTATGCTGACGATGTTTACTTTCAAGATCCATTGAATAAATTTAGTGGCATCGATCGCTATCAAAAAATGATTGGATTCATGCAGCAATGGTTCTTAAACCCAAAAATGGATGTCCATGATATCCAACAACAGGAAAACACCATCAAAACTGAATGGACATTTAGCTGGAATACTCCCCTTCCCTGGAAACCCCGCATTTCTATTTCTGGCTGGAGTGAATTACTTGTCAACTCTCAAAATCTCATCGTATCCCACATCGATTATTGGCATTGCTCACCCATAAATGTACTCAAACAGCATTTATTTGGTGATAACAGTCGATAATGTAAATAAATGTAAACAGTTGTTGAACGGATAGAAAATCATCCATGCGTGTAATTTTAATGACAGGTAAAGGTGGAGTTGGAAAAACTTCCGTTGCTGCTGCCACTGGTCTGCGTTGTGCGGAACTGGGCTATCGTACACTGGTTTTGAGTACGGATCCTGCTCACTCTCTTGCAGATAGTTTTGATATGGAGTTGGGGCACGAGCCTAAGCAAATTCGCCCAAAATTATGGGGTGCGGAGTTAGATGCCCTGTTAGAGCTAGAAGGGAATTGGGGTAGTGTGAAGCGCTATATTACCCAGGTTTTGCAAGCTAGGGGTTTAGAAGGGGTACAAGCGGAAGAGTTAGCAATTCTACCAGGCATGGATGAGATTTTTGGCTTGGTGAGAATGAAACGTCACTATGATGAAGGGGATTTTGATGTTTTAATTATTGACTCTGCTCCCACGGGTACAGCATTAAGATTGTTGAGCTTACCAGAAGTGGGTGGTTGGTATATGCGCCGGTTCTACAAGCCTTTCCAAAACATATCAGTTGCCCTAAGACCTTTGGTGGAACCATTATTTAAACCCATTGCTGGATTTTCCTTACCAGATAAGGAAGTAATGGATGCTCCCTATGAATTTTACGAGCAAATTGAGGCGTTAGAAAAGGTTCTTACAGATAACAGTCAAACTTCTGTGCGTTTAGTTGCCAATCCAGAAAAAATGGTAATTAAGGAGTCCTTACGCGCCCATGCTTATTTGAGCTTATATAATGTTTCTACAGATTTAGTAGTAGCAAATCGGATTATTCCCGATGAAGTTGAGGATCCATTCTTCCAGCGTTGGAAAGAAAATCAAAAGCAATATCGTCAGGAAATTCATGATAATTTCCATCCCTTACCAGTGAAGGAAGTGCCATTGTTTTCTCAAGAGATGTGTGGCATGGAGGCTTTGGAAAGATTGAAAGAAACTCTTTACAAAGATGAGGATCCGGCTCAGGTCTATTACAAAGAAAATACCATTCGTGTGGTACAAGACAATAACCAATACAGCTTGGAATTGTATTTACCTGGAGTACCCAAAAACCAAGTTCAATTAAGTAAAAGTGGAGACGAATTGAACATTAGAATTGGCAATCATCGCCGAAATTTAGTTTTACCTCAAGCGTTAGCAGCCTTACAACCTGGTGGTGCGAAAATGGAAGAGGATTATTTGAAAATCCGTTTTTCTGAACAAGTGAAGGTTTAGCTATTGTATACCTGGATGTAGCCTTATATTGGCTGCGTTTCTCCTCTGGATATGCGATATGAACGACAGCCATAGAATTGAAGCTAGGCTGTTGATTTTGTAAATCTTTCGGGGGTAAATATTCACACAAAATCTTTGATGTGACTTGTTCTTTTACTCTGGCAAGTAATACAGAGCTGGAGGCAGATCCTTGGCACGAAAATTAATATTCCGCACTTTTGTTTGAAGAAGTTGGGGAATTGAATATTTGATAAGAAAAGGCACGGTGCGATTAAGATTATTGACTGAGATAAAATAATCCTACACACCGTGCCTCTACATTTATATTTGCCCGAAAATATAAATTTATAAATTAGGTCTGATCATTGCTCTCAAATCATATCAGCAGATTCTAAACCCCTAAAGACATACCTGATTCTGAAGAATTACTGAAAAAAACGTTTTTCAGTAGTTTTTTTGGTGCTTGTAGGTGATCCGAAGGGGTATGAATTCGATGTTATTTTAGCGGGCGGATAGCTTGCACCGTAGACAGATGTCTTCCTTTACCATTACAGGTAAGGATTTTGAGGGCAGCAATTACCTCGCAGTAACGCTCCAAAGTGGCTTTAGGTATTACCCGTGGTTGAGCGTAATCAGCCCGATGGGATGAACGCATTTGTGCATGTTCTTGTAGAATTAGGTACAGTATCTGTTATGAGACTTCATACAATTGTGCCGTTGATTGAATCAGTACCCGCCGTTCTCGACTGCGAGACGGCAATAAAGCTAATCGAGAGCGCAGTTCTATTACTGCTTCTGTGGAAATTCGTCCTGAAGGCATCACTCCCTCCCCACTTGAGTTTTTGTTTTGGTGTTGGGCCGGAGTTGATGTCGGTCTAATCAATCATAGAGGGTGGAAGGGGAGCAGTCTAATAATTTAGCAATGGAGCTTTTGCTAATCTTTTTATCCAGATATTTACAAATCTCAGTTTCAAAAGCATCCAACTTCAGCTTTTGCGAACGTCTCCCCTTTGGTCTTCCTATGGGTTTCCCTTCAGCCTTGCATTTAGCCAGTGCTTCCTTCCTTCTCAAAGAGATTAATTCTCGCTCAATGTCCGCTGCCAAACCTAACACGGTAGCTGCAATCCCCTTTGTAACGACTCATCAATAACCATCTTTTGTTTGGGGATATGGACGGTAATTCCCTGATGCATACAGCATTCGAGTATTTCTAAAATTTGAAGGGTAGAGCGAGCCATGGGGCTAATTTCGGCGAAAATGACCACATCTCCGGCGGAGACTGTTTCTGTAAGTAATTTACCCACTGACCTTTCTTGCCACTTTACCCGCGCAGAAACTTCATCTTCTACAAACTTTAGGGGAACTAAAGCATGTTCATTGGCGTACTCTAAAATTCCGTGGCGCTGATTGTCCAGATCTTGGTGGTCACAAGAAACTCGCAAATAGGCATAGGCAACCATAATATTTCGTCAATACGAACAAAATATTGTCCGGTATTTTTTCAAACGGATGTTATCTAGTTTAAGCCCTAATTAACGCATATAATCAACCAATTAAACCCCTCTATTTTTCTGGACATCTGACCGCGATTCATCCCTTGAAGGTATTTACCAGATTTCTGGGGACAATATTTGATCAGAATCAAGCAATACGAGCAAAGACCTATTTTCAGGAGGTTATAGCTTATTCTCACTATATTGTCGGTCGAACCACTTGTTTTTGGGGTGTTCTCACTCAATTGTGGGTCTATTCTTAAATAATGTGGGTCCAACACCCTTCTTATTCTCAAATAATCTGGTTCCAAAATTGTCTTGTTCTCGGGTCGAGGCTTTCTTGTTATTGGGTCGCTACAATTAAAATAAATTAAAATATTTGTTAATCAATGGACACGGGTTCTTTCTACATGTGAGTCTTCTATCTCACTAAGGTTATTTATAAGAAAGAATTTACCACTGAAAGTAAGATGTAATGTTGATGAGTAAAAAAACAGGGGCAAGTATTTTGGACTATGCTAGACCCACCAGAGGAACCCAAATCATTAACAAGATCACAAACAAATAGAAGACTTGCCGTTGCCAGCATGGAAAATGAATGGAGTAGAACGTCGGGGCTTTCAAGCTCAGATGACGTTGAAATATTGCCAAGGTAGACCAAGGTTAGCACAAACAGTATTCCCTTGGGGTAGAGAAAATATAGAGTTAGGGTTAGCGCAAAAAAGAACAGGGATAATCTGTGTGGGATTACAATCAGCCTTTAGCACAGCAAAGCGTTGCCAGGAGAAACAACCTCTTCTCTTGTGGCATTATCCCTGGGACAAATTGCACAATCTGATTCTCAACAAGACCCAACATTGAAAACTTCCTTAGCCTATACCCGGTTAAGAGCAACATCCACACTAAAAAAACTCAAAGAACAGGGATTTACCCAGGAGCAATTGCCTTGCGCCAGTACAATGGCACAAGTATTGAATCGAATGGGCTATGGTCTTCGTAAAGTAGTAAAAGCCAAACCTCAAAAAAAATTCCACAAACGGATGATATCTTCAACAACATCAAATAATTTGAGCCACAATCAACAAACAAGCCTCAAACTCAAACGACTAAGCATGGATTGCAAAGCTACCGTTAATATCGGGGCTTATTCTCGTGGTGGAAAAACCAGAGGAGACAATCAAGCTGAGGATCATGATATGGGATACACAGAAAAATATAGTCCCTGTGGGATTCTTGATGAAGATAGTGGGCAATTATTTTATATTAACTTTGTTAGTTCTTCTTATAAAACCAGGGATTTTATTGTTGATACTCTCATTCAATGGTGGAAGAAAATGACACCAGAACAAAAGCAGGATACCGAACTGATACAAATTAAAGTTGATAATGGTCCGGAAAGTAGTGGAGTAAGAACTCAATAAAAAAAAAGGATGGTTGAGTTTGTTGATCTGCTAAATATACCAATTCAATTGCTTTACTATGCTCCTTACCGTAGTAAATACAATCCCATAGAGGGTTGTTGGGGTATTCTTGACCAGCATTGGAATGGGGGGGCGAAGCTTGTTGATGTTGAACTCATGCTTTCCTCGGCTTCGAGTATGATTTAGAAAGGCTTATATCCTATCTTGAGTTTAAGTAAAACTGTTTACCAAAAAGGGATTTCTCTAAGAAAGAAAGCTATGAAACAAGTAGAGTCTAGATTACAGCGAAATCCACTGTTGCCCAAATGGGATATCTTGATTCAACCGCTTTAGCTGGTAATTTATTTTTCACAAATCACCTAACAACTAATGACATTTTTTCTGTCAATGCAGTCGCATTGGTTATACTCAAATTTTTTGAGCTTTTAATCTTTGGTTTTGAAGATTTGAAACCCGTAGGCGCAAGCCTTCTTGTCAGAGATACCATTAGACTAACCGGTTCAGTTCAGATAGACCCTTTGCGTTATTAGCATACAACTTAACTTCTTTAATACTGAAATCTCCATTTTTGTGCCCCACGAGTGTTCCTGCAACTAGGGAAGATTCCGTGGCGTCAACTTTTTTTGGCGATGCCCTTCGAGTACCCCCCCAAAGGGCGTTGGCGTTCACACTTGACAATCAAGACATCCCCCACAATTATCTACAACAATCTGTAATTTTCACTACAAAATTAGATGCGCTTACCCTGGAATAGAGAAGGGGGAATAGACTGGAAATGTTGTTAGCATTTGTACTTCCAACAAAAAAATAAACTGGATTTATTAGCATAAACCCAGTTCGTGGATGATTGATCATTTAATATCTTGATAATGCAAGATATTAAATGATCAATCTCAATTACAGTATCTTAAAAAAGCCATTCTAAGGTACCTTCTTCTTTCGTATTAGTATTACGTGATGGTGTTTCCCGTTCAAACTTCATGTGGATAGAGCGGGTTTGCTCACCGTCAGCAGCCACAGCCATAATTGGGTAGTCAATCAAGCCATCTTGGAAGAACATCTGGAACCGGAATGTACCATCTGGATTCAACTTCACAGGACGACCACCAATAGTAACCGTAGCATCGGGTTCTGTTGCACCATAAACAATTAACTCAGCATCGGCAATTAACCAAAACTGACGGGGACGCATAGGTGGTGCAGAGGCAGAAAAACCAGCTCCAGACATCCCCACACCAGACATATTAATACCTGATGCCGTAGGAACAGCCCACATACCTACACCAGATGGGAAGACATAGGAACTGATAGCGTTTTCTGGCTGCATAGAACCAGGAATATGCTGCATGGAACCAAACATAGAACCAGCTATCCGCATTGCTTCCGCAGATTCTGCCATGCCAAAGATTTGTTCAGAAATGGCATTTCCACCAGTTGTTGATGCTGATATTTTCTTCTCTGGTGGAACCAAATTGTAAACGGTTTTACCGCGTAAATCTTGCTCGAAGTCGATATTGACAAAAATATCTTCAATCCAGTCAGAGGGGTACACAGGGGGAACATGTACCCTAGCAGAGCGAGCCAATGTCAACCAACGACCATCTCCACAACGGTAGCCGATGTCAAGAATATAATCGCGATCGCTAACTGGAATAGGCAAGTACCATTCCCTAGCTAATTCATCACAAGGGTACTCTTGCAAGCTATGGGAACTTTGACAATCTATGTTGATGTCTGTAACATCGTAGATCCTTAATGCTAATTGCTGTCCGCCTTGTCTACGGAGTTCTTCTTTATGGCTATTAGGCACATCCCAGTAAGTATAAGCCCATTGGGGGTCTCTGGGCATTAAGACAATACGACTTTCACCATAGCCGTCGGGTAAATCTGCCAGGTCTTTATCTACATCCGCTAAAACAGAACCATTGCGATCTTGCTGACCTAATTCAAATTTTGCTGCTTCCACTGTTTCCTGTGCCTCCATTGAGCGAGATTTATTCAGGGTATGTTTCTTACGCTCGACCTGTTTAATTGCTGCTAGTAATTGATCTTTACGCATCCGACTGTAACGAGAGATGCCGTATTCACTAGCGACTTTGCGAAGTTGCCGCAAAGTCATTTGATCTATCGGCGGACGTTCTTTTGCCATGATTTTGGCCTCCAATTAATTTGAAAGGTAAACAATATACCCCCAGGACAGAATGGCTACATTTAGGTGTTGATCAGAAGTTATTTTTCTAACAATAAATTCCATTCTGGTTTGTACTTCTTTTCGGCGTTAGTTATTTTTACTATCGAATGCTCTTTTTTATCCCTTGAATGCTTAACTCAGCATTTTTTGGGAGCGGGGCACTCTCTTTGTTAATAGATATTAACAACTAAACCAAGGCAGGGATCAAGGGGTCATTCTAATGATTTGTCGTCTTTTCACGAGATGATAAAGGATTGCGGGATCAATATGTCATAGAATCATGACATAATTTCAGTTATTGCAATGGGTTATACAGGTAATAAACGGCACTTATGTTATGGTTCTGTGACATAATTATCCGGTATAAAGCCGGTATAAATTTACGTACGAATCCATGGATAGAGGGGAGATCTTATTTCTTATTTTTGGGGCACTTATTATCAGTAAGATATGTCACAATTGTTTATCTTAGACAAATAAAATTAAATAATGAAATTACAAATAATTATCAAAGCGGCGATCGCATCAGTAGGATTATTATTTTTGTCTATGCCACAGCATGCCGAGGCTCAAATAGTACCTATAGCATGGTTTTCTGTGGGAGCTCAGGAGGGTGATGTGACCTATGCTGTGGGTGCTAGGGCATTAGGTTTAGGTGCGGGGTTGGGAGTAGGACCTGATAATGCAGTGGGTGTAGATTTGTTAAAATTTCTAAGATTGCCAGTATTATCACTCTATTCAGGAATTGGATATTATACAAGACAGAAAGGAATAGCATTATCAGGAGGAGTACAAGTCAGTGCAAGAGATAACGTGTTTGTAGGGGTGGGTTATAACTCTGTTCGGGGAGTCAATGGTCAATTGGGGATTAAGTTTTAATTTAAATGCTTTTTGGGTGTGGTATTGCAACCATTACGAAGATAGCAGAGGATACACACTAACTCACAATTATTGAAAAGAATTGCGAATGTAGCCTAATTGACCATCAATCGCCACTGTTGCAAGTCTATTACTAAAAGAACTAGCCCGGTCAAATTGAGGTTTCATAATAGTTTTACCACCCTTATGAATATATCCCAATTTGAGACCCATGCTTACCCAGGTTAATCCTTCAGAGAAGGAAGCAGCATCATCAAATTGGGGTGGTATGATACGCATGCCGCTTTTATTGATATAACCCCACTTAGACGATGTTTTAAAAGTCGAAGTGAGTTACAAATCATGCAAGTCGCCTGATCATGATACGTATCATTAAAATATAGATTAAAGTCTCAAAAGTTTCAGGTAGCCTTTCATAGTCCTTACTTAATCTTCTACACCAATTGAGCCACCCGAAAGTTCGTTCTACAACCCAAGGTTTTGGTAAAAGGGTAAAACCCTTCTTTTCTAGGGGTCTGAGAACCACTTCCAGAATCCAACGAAAAACATGGATTATCCAGTGGGCAAAATCTTCCCCCCGATATGCTCCATCCAGATAGTAGTGTGCAGTCTTTTAACTTTATCTTTCATCTGATAAACAAAGCTGCCAGAACGTGCACGTTTAGTTTAGCCCCTGCACGTTCTGGCACACTTGCAGAAGTAACCAAGACTCGCAAAACTAGCCCTAACAAGTCAACCGTAATAAATCGCTTACGTCCATGTATTTATTTTCCTGGGTCGAAACCAACATCCGTACAAATTATGGTTGCGGTTTTAACTGATTGGCTATCAAAGGCTACTTCCTATGGACTTGGTTCTCGACTGGCTGCTATCGGAACCCATTGATATATATAGTTTGTCATGAACCTGAAGCCAAGTAAGGTCTTTGCCCGATCTTCTGAAATAGCCATAGACTGTAGACCAAGGTGGTAAA
>CBZS010000212.1 GCA_000613065.1 Richelia intracellularis
CGTACTGAATATACTCTTTGCCAAATTGGTATATTTGACTGGGATAAATTAGTTAATTTGATCTTGGTATTTACTTCTATATCTGGTAAATCTATCCCACACAGGTTTATTTTGTCTTGATTATTTGCTAATTGTTGAGTTAATTCATATACATATCTTTCTAATCCCCCCTGGTGTGTGGGGAAACCAACCTAATCCTAAGCATAAGATTGATGCTGGTGATAGTTGAGATTGTTTATTACGCAAATTTCTACTGAATGTGTTTGTTGTCATTTAATCAAGATTAATAATTATGTTTGTGCTGGCATCCCAAAATTATTAATAACTTATTACAGTTCTTGGCATACCAATAGACAATCTCCTAGGGATTTATCATTTCTAAATATCTACATTTGTCATTGAGATAAAGGTAAGATATTCAATCCAAAACTACTTATCAATTTATATATGAAAAACAGAATTTAGACACCCATGAAAATATCCCAACATTTGTGCAATATTTAGAAGACTATCGCTAAACGGAAAGAATGGAATGCTCCGGTTAGCCACGAACTATATATTTAGATTTATATCTAATCAAAAAGCCTTTATTATTGGTGTGTCGATTTTTACTTTTTGACTAAAAAAACAATTTTTTTGACTAATAAGTACCAATTGGCATCAATTATCACATCCGGACAAAAACAATATATTTATATCGTAAATTTTGTATTAATTTAATTTTTTTTATGTTTTTTTAGATAATTTAAATAGAAAAAACCCAAATGAATATAGGCATTTAAGTTTTATGATCAATATATACAAATTTTTATCTAAAAAACGATATTTGGGGTATAAAACAATTATCCTATTACTACTCATTATCTCGGGGATAATTACAATTTATTTTACTACCATAGGAACATCGGCGATCGCTTATACAACTTCCTGGATTGGTAATAGTTTTGGTGGTGGTGAAAAGTGGGTACAAATCAAAATTGAGGATATGCAGGTTACGAGCAATGGTAAAATTTATACCAATAGTATTTGGGATGAAGCTGGTAGGGAAGTCGGTATTTATCACAATGGGGATGTTATTGGTAAAGCTGAAGATTTACATGGTTGGGGAAGACATGGTGGTAAAGCGATCGCAGTTGATGGAAAATATATGTATGTAGGGATGCAACAATCGGCGGAAAGTAATGCTCAAGGGGATTATCCTCCGTCGGGAACTACTTGGTATTGCGTCCGCAGATACAATTTAACTGGGAAACCCGCACCTTTTCCTGGGGGACGAGGTTGGGATAAAAGTATGTTGATTGTTAATACCAAGGATGCAATTCCGGGGTTAGCTGTAAGCCAAGGACGTTTATATGTGAGTGATGCAGCAGCTAACCTGATTCGTGTTTTCAGTACTAGTAATTTTGGTAAGCAGATTGCAAATTTCCCCTTTTCTCATCCTGGTAAAATCGCCATCGACAGACGTAAAAACTTGTGGATAATTCAAGAAAATACCCACAAAATCCTGCATTACTCTCCCCAAGGAAAGCAATTACCAGAAACCATTACCAATGTAGAAAAACCAACTGCGAACGCAACTGATAGACGAGGTAGATTATTAGTTACAGATAATGGTGTGCGTCAGCAGGTGTTGATTTATGATATCAATCGTCAACCCCAGTTAATCGGTACTTTGGGGACTAAGGGAGGGGTTTATGCTGGTACCCCTGGTAAGGTTGCTGATTTGAAGTTCTATGACTTGAGTGGGGTGGGTGCAGATGCTAGAGGTAATATTTATGTAAATAGCGGGTTGTATGGTGGTACAGATTTACGCAAATTCTCCCCATCAGGAAAAATGCAATGGCAATTATTTGGCTTACATTTTGTTGATAATGCAGATATCGATCCCCAAACCGATGGTTTAGATGTATTTGCCAAACAAGAACGCTTCCGCATGGACTACAGTAAACCAGTGGGTAAGCAGTGGACATACAAAGCATACACCTTAAACCCCTTCAAATATCCCCAAGATCCTCGCTTACATACCTCCCCCACCTCTGTCTTCTTCCGTCGTATTGAAGGGAAACCCTTCATGTTCCTCACGGATATGTACAATAGTTTCCTGGAAATTTATCGCTTCAACCCCAAAACAGACGGGGAAATCGCTATCCCTGCGGGTATGTTTGTGGGGACGAATTCTACTGGTGGAAAAGTAATTTCTGGAAATTGGGTTACAGGGCAACCAAATGAAGGAGAATGGATATGGCGCGATCACAATGGTAATGGTGCTTTTGATCAGGGAGAATATGACAGTAGCCGTGATTATCCTTACCTTGGTGGTTGGTGGGTAGATAGTAGAGGCGATGTGTGGAAAACTTTGCGGACTCATGATGGTGTGGGGATTCGTCATTACCCATTACAGGGAATAGATGTGAAGGGGAATCCCATTTATACCTACAGCACCATGGAGAAGCAGAAAACTCCCAGTATTTTCAGAGATTTACGACGAATTGAATACATACCCGAAACCGACACCATGTACTTATCTGGGTTTACTAAAGAACTTCCAGCTACCCGCGATAATGCTAAGTGGTATGGTTCTGAGTTGGTACGTTATGACAATTGGAGTACAAAAAATCCTCGATTAAGATGGCGGTTACAAGTCCCCTACAACCCCCAAGCAAACCCGGAATTACTTACAGCCAGTATGAGTGTGGCTGGGGATTATGTCTTTTTAGTCACCTTTAAAACAGCAGAGGTATATATTTATAGGGCTGATACGGGTAAATTGGTGAAGACTCTCAAACCAGGGAAAGAGGTAGCAGGTGAGAGTGGTTGGATTGATATTCCCTATGGTATTCGTGCAGTAAGTCGCAAGAATGGGGAATATTTGGTGTTTGTGGAAGAAGATTGGAAAGGGAAGGTGATTTTCTATAGACTGAAGCTTTAGGATAGTATGCGATATTTTACAGACAGTTAAAGTCTTTTTTATACAAAGTTGCATGGAGTTCCGGAGAAGGCTCCTACAGAGCCGGCTTGATATTACATACTATACTTGGTAAAGCCAAAACAACTGATTTGATGCATTAAGCTAGATTTGATGTTACTTTACCCTTCATTTGGTTTGCCTAGATGGAGGTTATAAATTAATTGGGTGCGACTCTTTTGGTAGTACGGAGTATGATATAAGAATAATAAATGACAAGTCAACCACAGTAGTATTGACAGCCAAAAATGTACTTGATGGAATTGGCTTGTAAAAAGTGAAAAAACAGGAACAGTTCCACACCCTATGCAAGGATCTACATCAAATCAAGGTATGTTTTGGTCACAAGCACGAGAACTATTTGAACAGATAGTTAGTTGGTTAGACTCAGACAGCATTTGTGGGTTAGAACACTCCCAGATAGAGAGTAACTTACTTGAGAATGGATACGAACTATTGACACGGTTGTTACAAACAAAGATATTTTGATAAACCCACTCAAGATGAAATAGAGGGAGAGTGTGCAGGCACACACTCAGTAAACAGAACACACAAGAAAAAATTGTCGCGGAAATTGACCACATTATTTGGCACAGTAATCGCCAATAGAATCGGTTATGGAGGAAGAAAGATAAATACCCTATTTCCTTTGGATGGGGAGTTTAATCTACCAGCACAGCAATATTCTCTCTCATGGACTAAGACAGGGATATTATCCATGTGATTGAGTATTTGTGGAAAGCTGCATTTGTCTTTTATTCTCAGACTTCAACACAGGCAGAAGCTTGGGTGAGCAAACGTTTACAGCTTATCCTTGAAGGTAAATCAAGTTCAGTTGCCCCAGGTATGCGCCCCAGTGCGACTTTACCCAAACTCACCCCCCAAGAACGTAAACCCGTGGATACCTGTGCTAGATATTTACTTAACAATGCCAAATACCTCAAATATGACGATTACTTAAAAGCTGGATTCCCCATGGCCACGGGGGTGATTGAGGGTGCTTGTCCCCACCTGATTCAAGACAGGATGGATATCACTGGGGCTAGATGGACCATGAGGGGTGCTGAGCCTGTTTTACCCCTGGGTTCTTTATACATCAGTGGCGATTGGGATGAGTATTGGCAGTTTCATCTACAACAAGAACATAAACCCAATCACCTGGCTTTGTACTCTAGTGGTATTATTCCTTTGATGAAGCAAGTTTTCAAAGCTCGTTGTTATACTACCCCTCCACCTCTTCCAATACCTGTCTAAGTTCCACTCCCCGTCTTCCTAAAAGAGTCGCACCCAAATTAATTATCGACTTCAAAATCTTCTACTCTTGGCAATCAGACTTGCCAAATGCAACAAATCGTGGATTAATTGGAAAAGCTCTTGATGATGCTGCGAAATCACTCCGTACAATATCAGGTGAACCAGTTCTTGACCGTGATACTCGAGGTGTTCCTGGTTCACCTGATATTGCCAATACAATTTTTGACAAAATTGAGCAAGCTCAGGTCTTTGTCTGTGATGTTTCGATTATTAATCAGAATAGTGAATATCGTGCTACTCCAAATCCCAACGTCCTAATTGAGCTGGGATATGCAGTGAAGACTTTGGGATGGGGAAAAATAATCATAGTTATTAATACAGCTTTTGGCACGATTGAAGAACTACCATTTGATATACGTATGAGGCGAGTTACTAATTATCATATCCCAGAATAAAATAGTGAACGTGCTGCAGAACGTAGAAAGCTGGAAGTAGCATTTACAGGAGCACTTCGTAATATTTTGGAAAAATTTGAAGTGCAAGATACTGATGAATTAATGCAAGCTTCTTCTATCAGTGAACAAGCAAGATTAGCCGTTGAAAATTATCAGCCACATCAAGTGTCTTTAGTTCGTAGCTTCATGAAATGGTTACGGAATGAACTAGATAAACTAAATCCAAATTTTTCGAGAGAAGATGTAGCTGATGAATTGCTAGTTCAAGCAATTGAGGAAACCAAAGAACTGGTAGTAGAATTTGCTCATCTTGCAGAATCAATAGCAACAATGAATAATTCCGAGGCAGCTCAATCTCTATACAAAAATTTTGAGCTTATTTTTGAACGTTACAACCTCCGAACGAATTTCTCTGGTAGTTATCAAACAATTGATTTTGATTTTTATAAGTTTATTGGACATGAATTATTTGTCAAACTTTTCTAATTTTTGATTCGAGAAAGTCCCTGGCAACTAATCGCAGAATTTATTGATGAAGAAATATCTGTTGTCAATTTTACAAGTGGGAAGCCTAAGTATGTCTCATTCTCTTATGTATCTAAATATATTGAATGATTGCAGATTCGTAAAAACCGCCTCAGCCCCAACAGAATATTACTCCATCCTGATATATTAAATGAACGGCATACACAAGCAGAACTTGCGGAAATAGTTCCAATGCAGCAATTTATGGATGCTGACTATTTTTTGTTTTTACGTTCTGAATTTCAAGCTCCAACAGCTAGTCAGTGGGACCAATGGATACCCTGGAGTAAGGTTTACATGAATCAAACACCAAGGTACTTGTTAAAAGCAGAACGTATTCAATATGCTCAAGAATTATTATTTCCTCTAGGTATAGATAATATTAATGATTTTCGATTAGCTTTAGTTCAGGCAATAGAGAAATTTGACAAAATGTTTACAAACGGTTTTCCTAATCATCTTTTTAGAACCTTCGATCCAAAAACTATTGGAAGTCGCTAGCACAGTATATTTAATAACAACTCAATCAAGAAAATTACTGCGTCTCCAGAAATTTTCCCATTTTAAATGCAAATATAGCAAGAGCCAATGGATAATTACTAATGGCTGATTATCATGAGCGATCGCAAATACAATGCAAATAGACTGGCAAACTGCTGCAACCTACGAAGATATTCTTTATCACAAAGCCGATGGTATTGCAAAAATTACTATCAACCGTCCCCACAAACGCAATGCTTTCCGTCCCCAGACAGTATTTGAATTATATTCAGCCTTTTTAGATGTACGTGAAGATATTAGTATTGGTGTAGTTCTCTTAACTGGTGCTGGCCCCTATACGGATGGGAAATATGCCTTTTGCTCTGGTGGCGACCAAAGTGTGCGAGGAAAAGCTGGATATATTGGTGAAGATGGTGTACCTCGGTTAAATATATTAGATTTACAACGGCTGATTCGTTCCATGCCGAAAGTTGTTATAGCCTTAGTTGCCGGGTATGCGATCGGGGGCGGACACGTACTACATTTAGTATGCGACCTTACCATTGCTGCTGATAATGCCGTTTTCGGACAAACTGGTCCTAAGGTCGGTAGTTTTGATGGGGGTTTTGGAGCTAGTTATCTTGCCCGCATTGTGGGACAAAAGAAAGCACGGGAAATTTGGTTTCTTTGCCGTCAGTATGATGCTCAGCAGGCACTGGATATGGGTTTAATTAACTGTATTGTACCTGTAGAACAATTAGAAGCTGAAGGGATTCAATGGGCAAAAGAAGTATTAGAAAAAAGCCCCACTGCCATTCGTTGCTTAAAAGCCGCGCTCAATGCAGATTGTGATGGACAGGCTGGTTTGCAGGAGTTGGCAGGTAATGCTACGTTACTTTACTACATGACAGAAGAGGGTGCAGAAGGTAAACAAGCCTTCTTAGAAAAACGTCCTCCCAATTTTCGTCAGTATCCCTGGCTGCCTTGATTGCCATATGGGTTCTACTGAATAACTGTACAATGTTACTTTCTCACTGCTTTTAGGACACTTTCTAGGGAATACACTTATTTTCTGATTGAGAGAGCAATGCGTAGGGATTTCATTGGTGTCAACTTAACCCCCAATACCTTACAGATTCTAGCTTACAGCTTTTATCTGGGAATAAGTTCCAAGGCTAAAGCCTTGGAACTAGATTTGTTTTAAAGACTTGACTCTGTTAGCTTTGAGCTTAATTTGAAACTAGTGAGCACTGCTAAATCCCTACGTGATTCCCACCAAAAGACTTTTTACCCAAGCCCTATCATACCGTATAATCTTTATTGTTAAATCTGCTCAATAGTTGAGGAAATATACTACTATTATGGCAATTTTGCAAATGGAAAATGGCGATCGCTACACAGATTTGCAAACTATTACCCAAGAGTTAGCTCCTCTGAATGTACAAATTAATCATTGGACAGTGGGAGAGAATTCCCAAGTACGTAACTTATTAGCCCAGGAAAGTCTTCAATATGAAGAAAAGGAAAGCGTACTTCAAGGCTTAGATAATTACTTCCAAGAGCTTCAGCAAACAGCAGGTTATCAATACCGCGACTTAATTGTGCTACATCCGGGTATTCCTAATTTAGATGAATTGTTGGCAAAGTTCGATAAAATCCACACCCATGCAGATGATGAGGTGCGCTACATAGTTGATGGGGAAGGAATTTTTGGCTTTCTCCGTCCTGATGGTAGCCAGGTGGAATTAACGGTACAAGCGGAAGAATATATCAATGTGCCAGCAGGTACAGAACATTGGTTTTATTTAACACCAGAAAAACGGGTGAAAGCAATACGCTATTTTACTGGTACTGAGGGCTGGGTTCCTGAATATACAGGTACAGCAATAAAATTCCGTCAAACCACATCCTCTGTGGGGTAATAAAGGGTGAAGCGGATTGTTTTTTGTGATTTTGATGGTACTATCACCGCAGAAGAGACTTTTGTTGCTGTTTTAAAGGAGTTTGCTCCTGAGGTTTCTGCTGAGTTAATGCCACAAATGTATGCTAGAACTTTGAGTCTCAGGGAAGGGGTAAGAAAAATCCTGGAGTCCATCCCCTCTGCTCATTATGGGGAAATTCTAGAATTTAGTCGTAACAAGGCAATTTGTCCTGGTTTTACCGAATTCCTAGATTTTTTAGCCACAAAAGATATACCCTTAATCATAGTTTCTGGGGGATTAAGGGGCATAGTAGAAACTGTTTTAGGTGATTTGACACAGCGTGTCCAGGCTATTTATGCAGTGGATGTGGATACCAGTGGCGAGTATTTAAAGGTATATTCAGAATTTGAAGCAGATACAGAACTGGTAGCCAAAGTAAAAGTAATTGAAAAGTATGGTGCTGATGAAAACATTGCCATTGGGGATTCCGTCACCGACTTAAATATGGCACTACATACCCCCTTAGTATTTGCCAAAGCACCCCTCTGTAGATATTTGCAAGAGCATAAAAAACCCTACTTTCCTTGGGATGACTTTTTCCAAGTAGGCGATCGCTTGGTATATTTATGGAAATGAGTGTAATTAAATGGACAGTCAGACAACCGTAGATGAGCGTAAGAAGTTAATCACTGCTGCTCGTCTGTTCTACCAAAGGGGTTGGATGGTGGGAACTGCGGGTAATCTCTCCGCACGTCAAGCAGATGGTAGCTTTTGGATTACAGCTAGTGGTAAGGCTAAGGGTGAATTAACCACCCGTGATTTTGTGCGCGTACATGGGGATGGTAAGGTGGAAGCACCTTATCCCAATTTAAAACCTTCTGCGGAAACTAGTATTCATCAAGCTATTTATAGCCTTTTTCCAGAAGCCATGGCTTGTTATCACGTTCATTCCATAGAAGCCAATTTGGTTTCTATGTTTGCCAAATCAGAAGATACTTTACATCTCCCACCCCTAGAAATGCTCAAAGGTTTGGGAATATGGCAAGAAAATCCCTGTTGTCAGATGGCTCTATTCAATAACCATTTAGATGTAACCAAAATTGCTTCAAAAATAGAAGTACGTTTTCGCAACCATCCACCAAAAATACCAGCTTTGTTAATTCGTAACCATGGTGTGACTGTGTGGGGTGCTTCCCCAGAAACAGCACTAAATTATATTGAGCTGGCAGAATATATTTTTCGTTATATGGTGGCAGCACATCAGATGGGCGAGAATTTTAGATGATTGATATGATATGCGATCGCTACTTGTTAAATAAACCTCAAATAAAGCAATTTGTAGAGAAATAGAGATATGCCTACCCGTTTGGATTAAGAAAATGGTGTAAACTCCAAAAAACCATTTTCGTAACGTTGCTACTCAAATCTCCTTCATGATGCGATGGATAATCCGCATCCATAAGGTTTAATCGGCGTTAAGATCAGCAATATACATACCATTGTTCGCAACATGGTATGTAATTGATTCGCCTTTACCTTTAACTTTTACCTTCCAACCTGAAATTGGTCTGTATTCCCGCGTACAAATCTCACCAAAATAAAATACACAAGGATTACTAAAGGTTTTCGGTGTTGCTTTATATATCAAGTATCTTCGAGGAACACCCAATTTCCCAGATGTATGTCTCATTACTCGTCTGGCAATTCTTCTGGGTAAGATAGCAGAATATACGTACTCAGGGGCAATAGCACGATTTACAATAACTCTTTGCGCGCTTGCAGAATTAATGGAAGTAAATCCTGCCACACCAGATAGTAAACCTGTAACTAGTTGCATTGCTAAAATGCTACGTGCAGAATACTTGAGTGTAGATTTCATAATTGTGTGTGCGAATTGAATCAACACATTCGACTACAATTTGTCAATTCCCTATTCCGGAATTATAAAAGAGCGTAAAAGCTTATAGGGAAAAACCGAGAGCTATTGGGTTCTCACGATGGCTCTGATGGGTAAAAAATGTGGTACAAGCCAAAACACTCAGATATAGGAGGAATTATTCTATGACTTACCAAATCACGCTGCGAGGAAACTGACTCTTTAAGGCTGGAAATACGGGACAAGGTGATTGTTCTTGTAAATTATCTGGTTTACTCCAAGTAAAAGGTGCTTTCTTCGATGCAGACATCCACAACATCCTTTTTGCCCGTGTCATAGCCACATACAATAACCGATACTCTTCTGCCATCTTTAAGTATTTAGCTCCCTCCCAAGCCTCCGCAACATTGGGTAAATTTAAGGAATCCCCATGGAGGGCAGCACGAATTTGAGCGCGAGCAACTTCTGACAAGGTAAAGTTACCCAAAAATTGACTTTGGGGGGGAACCCAAAATCTACCAGGTATTAAATTATCATGCAAAAAGGGTATAAATACGTAATCCCAATCTAACCCTTTGGCTTTGTGCATGGTAATGATAGTTATCTGTCCTGGTGCAGTGTATTTAGCCTCCCAGTTATCGGTTTCCACTGGTTCAAAACGCTCAGAACTTACTATATCACTCAATGTATTGAGCATGGCAGCCATGGAAATACCACCTGCAATTTGTTGGTTTACTCGTTCTGCTAGCTTATCGGTGGTAGCAAGTTCGGCTTGAGCATAATTTAATGCCAATCCCAGGAAAGAAATTAACTGATACAAGGGCAATTCTAATCGAGCGCGGAGTAAACTACGACACAGACGGGCGGCTTTTTGGATTGGCTCTGATTGGCGTGCAGCTAGGGGACTGGGATACAACAATTCCTCTGGGAGAGTAGCCAGGGCATTCAGGTCTTGAGGCTCAATTAATCGCCGTTGTACCATAACCGTGAGGGCAGCTTTGAGATAATCAGGGGAGTGGGGGCGATCGCAAAATTGTAGTAGGGTTAATATTTCCTCTGGTACCTGGGAATGGCGTTCTTGTTCACCCACATCATAAAGTATAATTTCATGTTGTTTACAGATGGGTTGTAGAGCTTCTGACAACCATCTTCCCTGGCGGTTTTCCCGGACTAGGATAGCGGCATTAGACTTACTCACATCATCCTGCGAGAATAATTCTATTACCTTTTGACTCAGTAGCTCTACTGTATGTTGAATATCGCGGGGTGTATGTAATTCTAGTCCCTTCCCTACTGCTTGGGGATTGGCATTTGGTTGGGGATCGTCAATATCAACGGGGTGAATTTCTTGGGAACGGAAGGGTGAAGTGTGTTGTGGTTTACTACAAGAGCTATTGACCCATGAAAGGACAAAGTTAGCAGCCTCAATGACTATTCTAGTACTGCGACCAGCTCGATCCATGGTTGCTAATTTGCCTTGCTTATCGCAGTGTTCGCAAAATTTCCGGAAAAAGATAGGGTCAGCAGGGGTAAAGGTAGAGTTAATGGCTTGGTTGGGATCGCCAACACGTACTAAGTTAATTAGGGGTGGACTACTCTGATGTTCTTCTACTTCTGCTGCTAGGGTTTCCAGTAATTGTGTTTGTAGGGGACTAGAATCTTGAGCTTCATCTTCAAAAACAGCAAATACTTGGTTCTGTTCAATCTTCCGAGCTGTGGGGTTTTCTAGGACTCGTAACGCCGCGAGAATCATGTCATCATAATCGATAAAATCCTGCGTTCGCATTAAGTTCTCATATTGCTCGTACAATCCCGCAGCTATATGTAAAATTGCGTAGTCATCGGTAGTATATTTACTTAATTCTCGCAAGTATGCGGGAAACATTCCCGAACTTTTAGCTTCATGAATCACCGTCGATGCTAAATTTGGTAAAACTTCCGTCCTTAGCACAGATTGACGACGCAACCGTTCCGTTTGTTCCCCATCAAACTGCATCCCTTCTAACAAGCGGTAATAATATTCTGGATGCTTACTAATCCATTGTTCTACCGCAGTACGAATGAAACGGTGGGACTGATTGGGTGTAATTAAAGAAACATTCTCCAACTCCAAACCAGATAAATCTGGGTGACGCTTAGCAATATTCAACGCCAAACCATGGAGGGTATGTACCACAAACCCAGTTTGGGGTAGAGATAAATCATCCCGCAGATATTGACGAATTTTTGCCTTAATATTTGCCGCAGCAGAACGCGTAAAAGTCACAACCACCAATTGACGGACTTTGGGGGGACGGGAAACATTGGAAAATTGGGAATATTGACGTGCGAACGCAATTGCTGCACCAGCAGCTATACCCGTAGATTTGCCAGCACCAGGAACAGCAGATACTGCCAAGGATCCAGATTTCCATTCAGCCATTTGTCGCTGCCCTGCACGTAAGCCGTTACGAATGGTTAAAATTGCCTGTTCTCTGAGTAAGGAAGCAGGGGATGGAGATTCAATTTCTACGGAGTGGGATTCTGACGGCACTGGCTTTGTAAAATTGCGGTCTAATTCAAATTTTAGATTTTATTAGCTGTTTGTGGGTAATTCTGGTAACAAATAATTATGATTTTTAGTTGGAAAAGTAAGAAATACCATCTCTCTACCCAACGCTTTGCACCAGAAAGAGCGGAAGATAAAACCAAACCCTTTACTCATAAACCTTTTGGGGAAGGTATTTGCGAGACTAGAAATAAAACTTTTTGCAGCTTCCCTTGTGCGCGGGTATGATTGGGAACTTGTTTCAGGACAAAATTTGGATATAGTTATGGTTCCTACACCCCGTCCCTACGATAAGTTGTTAGTGAATTTTCGCCGTTTATCGAGTTAATAAAAGTGTGGGTTTAAGATTATAAATTGAAATGGCGACGAAAGCGGCGATCGCGTTTATCTGACTTTTGGCGATTACAAGTATTTATAATTATGATTGTGATTCTGCAATTTAAACTAGCATCATACAATATTCAATTAGGATACAGATTATGCAAGTTTTCCCTATCAGACTAAAACCAAATATAGATTAAAAAAAAAGCTTAAAAAACTTCGCCTTAGAACACAACATTCAAGCTGGATTTCTTGTGACTGCGGTTGGTAGTTTAAAACAGGCTAATATTCGGTTTGCGAATCAGCAGCAAGGTACAATTATCACAGATAAATTTGAAATCATAGCTCTCAGTGGAACTCTTGCTAATACAGGGTTACACCTGCATATCGCCATTCGTGAACGATATGGTAAAGTCATAGCTGGACATCTGAATCCAGGCTGCATTATTTACACAACCGCAGAAATAATTATCGGTACTATAGAAGATTTTCAATTTATCAGAGCCATAGACAAAAAAACAGGTTATTTAGAATTAGATATTTTGCCGCAAAATACAGGGTAAGCGCATCTAATTTTGTAGTGAAAATTACAGATTGTTGTACAGAATTGTGAGGCATGTCTTGATTGTCAAGTGCGAAGCCCAACCCCCTTTGGGGGGGTACTGGAGGGGCATCGCCAAAAAAAGTTGACGCAACTGGGGAACGCTTCCCTAGATTCCGTGGTGCCAGGTAGGGGCATCAAGACCTTGAGTAAGCCCAATAAACACTCATACCCCCACCTGGCACTCCCCTACCCCACCCAATCTTCCCCAGTTCCTGGAACACTCGTGGGGCACAAAAATGGAGATTTAAGTATTAAAGAAGTTAAGTCGTATGCTAAGGACGCAAAGGGTCTATCTGAACTGAACAGCTTAGTCTAATGGTATCTCTGAGAAGAAGGCTTGCGCCTACGGGTTTCAAATCTTCAAAACCAAAGATTAAAAGCTCAAAAAATTTGAGTATAGCCAATGCCACTGCATTGACAGAAAAAATGTCATTAGTTTTTAGTGAGATAGAAGACCCACCTGTAGAAAGAACCCGTGTCCATTTATTAACAGATATTTTAATCATTGGAATACTATCAGTGATTGCAGCAGGTAAGGGATGGGAGGACATGGAAAATTATGGATTGAGTAAATACGACTGGTTGGAGCAGTTTTTAGATTTACCAGAGGGCATCCCAAGTGCAGATACCTTTCGACGGGTGTTTGAACCCATTAACCCAAAAGTATTTGAGCGATGCTTTCGACGTTGGGTACAATCAATACTTGAAGCCCCAGGAGCACAGGTAATTCCCATTGATGGTAAAACCTTCAAAGGTTTCTATGATAGAGAACAGGGTAAATCAGCGTTACATCTAGTTAGTGCATGGTCGATTGATTTATCGTCTTGTTTTAGGACAAGTAAAACAAGACGATAAATCAATCGAATGAAATTACAGCAATCCCTGCATTATTGGAATTATTAGACATGGCTGGATGTATTATTTCGATTGATGCCATGGGTACGCAAACAGCAATTGCATCCCAAATATTGAATGCAAAAGCAGATTATGTTTTAGCACTCAAAGGTAATCATCCTACACTTTACGGACAAGTTAAAAATTGGTTTGAGCAACAGTTATCTCAAGGCTTTA
Source organism: Richelia intracellularis (assembly GCA_000613065.1). Classification (GTDB taxonomy): domain Bacteria; phylum Cyanobacteriota; class Cyanobacteriia; order Cyanobacteriales; family Nostocaceae; genus Richelia; species Richelia intracellularis_B. Next base: position 14,022 of record CBZS010000212.1, read on the forward strand.
AAAGTATTATCCATAGTTATGATAAACGGGTAGAGAAAGGTCATCATCGTACTGAAAAACGTCAAAATTGGTGTGTTCCTATTTCTCAACTGCAAACTTTGCATAACCAAGACAATTGGGTTGGTCTTAAATGGGTTGTCATGGTTGTGCGGGTACCACATCTTTGGAATCAAACAACCCCTGCGTAAAGTTCAGTTTTATCAACTAGTTTCAATTGTGATGCTCGTACCTTAGGACAATTGATTCGTCTTCATTGGGGTGTGGAAAATGGGTTGCATTGGACTTTAGATGTCACTTTTTCTGAAGATGCTTGTGGTGTCCGTACTGGTCATGTTCCACAAAACTTAGCACTTCTGCGGCGAATAGCTCTTAATGCTTTAAACCTAGAGCAATCTTTGAAACCTAGTAATCGCCAAAAATCTAATCGAGCCGCTATGGATAATAATTATATGCTGACTGTTCTTACTGCTTGTTTATCCCAACATGATGATGAGACCTCTCAACCCGCTTGTCAATAGAATTTGAGATGCGCTTACCCTGACTTTACATCCTATCCTATTCAAAACCTAAGAAGTTGCTTAAGAAATGATAATTTACCTTTGTAGGGAGGATATCGCCAATTAATATCCAACCACTGAGGATTTTTGTATATACTTTTGTAGTGGGAAAAAGTATCAAAACTAGCTTTACCATGATATCTACCCATACCACTTTCACCCACACCCCCAAATGGTAAAGATGGAAGACTAAAATGCATCATGGTATCGTTGAGACAAACTCCCCCAGATGAGGTTGATTCTAGTACTTGTTTTTGGATATTTTGATTACGAGAAAATAGGTATAAAGCCAAGGGTTTGGGAAGGGAATTAATTGCCGCGAACGCTGTGGAGATATCTGTATATGTAATGATGGGTAAAATAGGGCCAAAAATCTCTTCTTGCATCACTTTATCTTCCCAGTTCACATTATCCATAACTGTGGGAGCAATATAAAGTTCATCCCGATTTTTCTCCCCTCCAAGTATAATTTTATCTGCTTGTAATAGTTTCTCTAGCCTGTCAAAATGTTTGTAATTGATGATTCTGGCATAGTCGGGACTCAGTTGTGGATTATCGCCATATGTTGTTTGTAAATGTTGTTTAAATCCTGCTAATAAATCATCTTTAATGCGGTGATTAACTAACAAATAATCTGGTGCTAAACAACTTTGTCCAGCATTCAAAAATTTTCCCCAAGTCAGACGTTTAATAGTTTTATTAATATCTATATCTGTATCAATAATACAGGGATTTTTCCCCCCTGTTTCTAATGTTACTGGTGTTAAGTGTTTTGCCGCAGCTGTCATGACAATTTTGGCAACAGAGGTACCACCAGTAAAGAAAATATGGTCAAACTTCTCTGAGAGTAAGTTTTGACTAGTTTCTATACCCCCTTCTACCACAGTGATATATTCGGGAGAGAAGTTTTTAGCAATAATTTCGGCCACTAAACCAGAAGTGTGAGGAGCTAATTCTGATGGCTTAATTATGGCACAGTTTCCCGCTGCCATCGCCCCAATTAAGGGTGCTATTACTAACTGTAATGGATAATTCCAAGCCCCAAGAATTAACACCACCCCCAACGGTTCTGGACAAATTGTGGCTGATGCTGGTAATAATTGCCAAGGTACTCTCGCTTTTTGGGGTTTACTCCAACATTTAAGATGTTTGAGAGCATCGTCAATCTCTTTATTCAGAATAGTTATTTCCGCAGCAAAACTTTCAAATTGGGGCTTATTTAAATCCAGTTGCAAAGATTGATATACTCTGTCTTCACTATCAGTTATTAATTGTTTAAGCTTGTTTAATTGTTGGATTCTAAACTCAATATTCTTAGTATCCCCAGAAGCAAAATATTCTTTCTGTCTACAAACAATTTCACTGACTAAGATATTAGATATCATATTCATTTATTCCTGTTTCACAGGTAAATCAACAGTAAATACACTACCCTTACCCGGTTCCGAACTTACTTGAATAGTACCTTGGTGTGCTTCCACAATGCGACGCGAGAGATATAATCCTAAGCCACTACCAGAACGTTTATGACTTCCAGGACGAAATCTTTCAAACAAAGTAGCTTGTTCTTCCACAGGGATACCTTGACCTGTATCCGCTACTTCAATCTTGATATAATCATCCCCGTGGTTAGGTACAGCTAGTCGTAAAGTAATAGAACCACTATCGGTAAATTTAATGGCATTACCAACCAAATTAGTAAATAGTCGATGCAATTCCAAGCGATCGCCCATTGCAATAGTATTTTTTATTTCTTTGTTTTCAGTACTTATATTTAGCTTTTTCCCTTCTGCTAGTGGCGTTAATTCATCAGCAACTTCAGTTATCAAGCCTTTGATCTCAACCGCTTGAAAGGTTAAATTTTTACGTCCAGCTTCAAAACGATATACTTCTAATAAGGTATTAACCATGGAAAGTAAGTTACTATTACTACGTGCCAGAATAGTCATTGCTTCTGCCATGGATGGTGATAATTCCCCCAAAGCACCCTCTAAAAACAGCATCATCATGCGCTCTGCAGCCACTAGGGGAGTGCGTAAATCGTGGGTGAGACGAGAAACAAAATCTTGACGCTGGCGATCAATTTCATCCCTTTCATCTATACTATGCTTTAACCGCACTAGCGATCTTACCCTTGCTAGTAATTCATCCACTGTCACCGGTTTGCGGATAAAGTCATCTGCACCTAAATCTAGTCCATGTGCCACATTGGGTGAATCGTGAGCGGTAATTAATAAAATTGGTACAAATAATATATCTGGATTCTCTCGGATTTTTTGAGTAACCTCATAGCCATCCATCCCGGGCATCATCACATCGAGTAATATCAAATCAAAAGCGGACTCAGTGAGTCTTGCCAGTGCGGTAAGACCATTTCCTGCTGTAGTTACAGCATAACCTTCTTCTTCCAAAATGGTTTTGATTAGAAATACATTGTCGGGAGAATCGTCCACAACTAATATTTTGTCAGCGGATGGCGCACTCATGAAGCCTTTACTCACTCAGAGGATAATAGTTTGATTGTGTATGTTACAGCAGTAAGTATAGAGGTTAAGATACCAATTCAGTAATGCTAAAATTTCCGGCGTTGCTGAATCAGGTAGGAAGGAGAAAGGGGAGATAAAACAAGCAACTGACGGCTATCAACCATAGATGATTAATCTTGATTACAGAATAGATGCTCTAGCACAACATATTGAGTCATACAGCGTTCGCTAGTCTACACTATTAGGAAAATTAATAAAGTATATTGACTGCTAATACGTGATATTGTAAATGAGAGTATATTATTGTTGCTAGACTTAAAACTATTTCCACTATTTCATATAAACAATATTGGAAAACTCAATATTTATACTCAATGTGATCGCAGTTTACTCCGCGAAATATAACGTCATATTGTGTTCAAATACTAGAAAAGCCTGCTTTGATGTTCTGTATGCAAATATATTAACTCAGCACCACGGAGTTTATTTATGCTGATTACTTCTAAAAATAACTCACAAAAAGCATGGCTCAAGCATCTTCCCAAGATCCAAAATCAACAAGTTTAACTAATCTTAGGTTTATTGCTAATCCAAGTTCTGAATTTTATTCTATTTTCTCTCAAAGAGAAATTTTAGATATCATTCAAGTATTGGAAAGTTGTAAGGAAATACCTCTAAAATATGCTTATAAAGGTAAAGGTGCAAAGAACTGGGATAGTTTTTACCGCAAATACCTTCTACCTAGATGGTACCGCACTTATAACGTAGAGTTTTGGCTGTTAAATAAAGCTTTACAGTCTATAGCTAAGATATCAAGTAGTAATCATAACTTTAATATTATAGATGTTGGAGCCGGGAACTCACTATCTGTAAAAAGGTTTATCTACAGCCTGAATAAATTATTTACGGTAACCCAGTATATTGCCTGTGATATAAGTGAAGATTTACTCAAAATATCGCAAAACAATATAACGGAGTGGTTTCCAAACATTGGATTTAAAAGTTTACAAATAGATATAGAAAGGAATCAAGTTCCCAATTGCTTAACTAGTGATGAAGATCTAAACATATTTTTACACCTAGGTGTAACTATTGGTAATCATCGAAATAGAATTAAAGCTTTGCAAAATTTCCGAGCCAGTATGGGTAAACATGACTTATTTCTATTTACCAATGAACTCGGCGATAATTCAAAATTTATAGGTGCTTGTCATCATGGTAAACAAATTTATGAATGGATGCAGAAAAATCTAGGGATATCTCCAGACGGTTGTGAACTAATTAGAAAATATGATCCTAATATAGATAGTATAGTTGCTACCATGAAATTTATTGGTAACCAGACTCTAGATTTTCAATGTCAGCAAAAAAAGATAAATAAGAAAGTTGAATTTTTTGCTAATGAAGAGATTACGTTGTGGAGATTTCACAAATATACAATTTCGGAGATCAAGGAAGAATTAGAACAGGCTGGATTGCAATTAGTTGAATATATCACCGATAGGAAGCAGTCCCATGTTATGGTAATTTGCTCTGTGAAACAAATATAGTAAATGTTATTTAAACGAGGTACATATTTAACTTAATCCGATCTTCTAGAAAAACTTCTGTTGATATCAACTTTCTAGATTTATCCATAGAGACAGTTTAAAATCTAAAACTTGTACTGAGCAGTTTGACAAGCTCGCTGTATCACATATCCCTCTCTGGAGTAACTCCGGGAGGATAGTACCCAAAATTGAGGTGATGAATGGTTGAGGAAATATACATAGCAGATGTATTAGTTGTTGGTGGGGGAGTGGGAGGAACTGCAGTAGCCATCCAAGCAGCGCGAAAAGGAGCTAGAACCATCCTTGTAAGTGAATATCCTTGGTTGGGAGGTATGTTAACCTCTGCAGGGGTTACTGCACCAGATGGTAACGAATTAGTAGCATTCCAAACGGGATTGTGGGGCGCATTCCTCCAATAATTACAGCATCGTTAGCCAGAAGGATTAGATAATAGTTGGGTAAGTTTTTTTAGTTTAGATCCTCGCATTGCAGCAGAAATTTTTGCTGATTGGATAGGAGAATTAGAAAACCTACAATGGATTTCTGGATATGCACCCTTGGAAGTGTTGAAGCAAGGGAACCGCATCACAGGTGTAAGATTTGCTGATTTTACTGTAAATGCCAAAATCACCCTCGATGGTACAGAATTAGGGGATTTATTAGCTTTAGGAGAAATACCCCATAGATGGGGGTGGGAATTACAGTCCGAGTGGGGAGAACCCAGCGCACCAGTTGAATTTAATTCCCTAACAAGGAAGTATCCCGTGCAATCCCCTACATGGGTGGTAATTATGCAAGATTATGGCACGGAAATTGCCCCGGAAGTTACCGCAGCACCTAATTATGATGAATCCTCATTTGTTGCTGCTTGGGATAATTATGGTGCCGAAAAATTCATGAATTATGGACGCTTACCCGGTGGGTTGTTTATGATTAACTGGCCTTTTTGTGGTAATGATTATGGGGAAGGTGTAGGTAGATTAATTGCATCAGCCGGCGCAAAGCAAGCATTTATTGAAGAAAGTGACTATCACAGCCAGAACTTTGCCCATTTTATCCAAAAACACCAAGGAAGACGCTACGGTTTAGCTAATGATATATTTCCCCAACCCCAAAATCTCCATACAGCTTTCGCACTCCATCCCTACTACCGAGAAAGCCCTCGTCTCATAGGATTAACTACTATCCGTGAACAGGATATCTTACCAATTCGAGGGGGAGAGGTAGCTGCTTTACATGAAGATGCGATAGCGGTCGGTAATTACCCTAGTGATCACCATTATCCTGGTATCCAATTTCCACTACAATCCAAATCTATCCGTTGGGGAGGACGTTGGACAGGAACCCCTTTCACTATTCCTTTCCGCAGTTTAATCCCAGTGGAAACAGATGGTTTATTTGTTTGTGAAAAGAATATTTCTGTATCACATATTGCCAACGGTGCAACTAGATTACAACCTGTTGTCATGGGTGTTGGACAAGCTGGGGGAATGGCTGCAGCTCTGTGTACAGAAAAGAACATACAACCAAGGGAGTTACAAGCAAAAGAACTACAAATAGCCTTACTCGAAGATTTGCGATGCCCTATGGCTATTATCCCCCTCTTTGATCTATCTCCCCAACATCCTCAATGGTTGTATTCTCAACGATATTACCTAGATAATTTAGATACTTATCCCTTAAATGGGCACTGCCAGAACTTATACTCTTATCGACATAATTACGGTGATTATAGTACAGTATTACCACATAGTTGTCAATGCTTTATAGGCTCATTTTTGTGTATAGATAAGCAAAATTACAGATTGCTGATTACCATTCCCAATAATCTTCAAGGCATCAGTTATCAGTTAGTAACCTTAATAGATAATGTTGATATGGAGTTAAAAACCTTACCCCACATGCAACAGAGAAAAATTTATGGCCGCCTCAATCCTGCTGGAGGATGGATACTAGTTAAACATATTGACAAATAATTATATTATTTTATTGAAGTAAAAAAAAATACTTTTATTTATTTGTCCGGATGCAGTAAAAAAAACTAAGTATCAGTGAAGTGGAGAGTTTAAAAATAAACATCTGCTATGCGTGCTTCCATTTCGCTTTTTGTCACCGCTTTAGTTCTCGCCCCCTTGAATTTGAACTACATCCAGAATACTGGTTTGTCATTTTCTAAAGATTCTGAGACTAGTATCCAGCTAGCATGTAGACATACACGAAGAGGATGCAGACAATACAGAGGTAGTGGTCGGAGAATGGCTTTAAATAACGGTAATCAAAATGATACGTTAGTTTAGTCACAAGGAGATAATACAAGTTTTTGGACAAATGTCTTATCCCAAAAAGAACTGTTATGATTGCAACAGGGTGTACTTTTTATTACTTGTATTAAACTTTGTGCCGTTACCACATAGCTTTTGGTTATGATACTAGAACTGCGTTCGCATAACTGCTCTTTTTAGGAGCATTGCAATGAATTTGCATAGTACATGATATATCGATTTCTTCCAGTAAATTTTTTCCTCCGATTAGTGGGGCTAAATTATATAATTTTTGGTTATCAGCGAACAATAGTGGGATAAATAATCTACAGCATTACCATATTGTTCATAATATTCTCAAATGCGACGGAGACAGTTCCTGCGGAAGTATCGTTTTGTAGATACTTCTATATGGAATCCCATGTTTTCATAAGTCTAGTTCTAACCCACATTCCGCAGGTTAGTTACCAAAGAAGATAATATTTACGACAGGGAGCACCAAAAAACTGTATAATCCAGCACCCCTGTTCACTGAGGTTGGAAATCTGTTTCAAAGAAGCCAACGTTAATAAATGAATTGACATGAAACATTGAAATACCCAACCTAAAGTAGGAGTGGCAGTTGGTTTACCTAACTGATTTTGAATTGTTTGGGAGCCTCGTTTTAGAGATTGGCGTAATGCCCTGTGACCTAGGCTGTAAACTACCAAACACAAACCCATAACCATTGCCAAAGCCGCCACTCTTTTCCTTGAATTTAGAAACACAGTGGAAGTAAAAAACAATGGGTCTTTGAGAAACCGAAAACCACCTTCTGTACATTGTTGTGCCTTATATTCACGTAAAACATCGAGGAAATTGTTCTACTATCTCCAGCATCCCTGATATGCTCCTAAACAAATGTATCGCTACCTCCATAACCAAAAATTATATCGACTGCAAATCCACCAATAATGCGATCGCTCTCCGGAGTACCCTCTAAATAATCTCGTCCAGGTGTACCCACAATCTCATTGGTGGATTGTTCAACCCACAATGTTTGACCGTTAATATTGAGAACCTTCCAGTCATTTTCTGCTTTTAGCTCTTGAATTTGTTGTGGTGTTAATTCTACTCCTTGAACTAACAGAGCAAATAATTGACCTTCATCCCCGTGGCTGTCAGTCAGATTTAATTGTGCATCTATATAATGTCCCAGTTCTTCAGTGATAACTGGGGTAATTTCATCAAGACTATATTGATTTGTCTCTAAAAATTGTTGTGAAAGATAAATGGTATTTGTTTGTGGACTAAAAGCACCTGGAGACTGAAGTTGCTCCCCATCAACAATTTCTATAGTCGGAAAATAACTGCCATGTACCAACTCGCTGATTAGGGTTGTAGCGGTTTCTGGTTCCCATTTAGAACCGAAAGCAAGTTCTAATTTTTCCAAATAATCTGGTCGCTGTAAAAACTCGCCTAGAGATTGTCTAACCTCGGCAATAGCTGGGAATAAATCATAATTTATACCAGTAGATACGGAAGATACTGGGAGGTTGACTGCTTCCGCGATCAATACAAAAGAATCTCCCAACAGGTAATCTACTGAGAGTGAATAATCATCCTTCTCCGATAGTAATGGAGCAATTTTTTGGGGCAGTAAAGTGGAAGAATATATAGGTATTTCAAGACTGTTTAAGTCCTCGTAAAAAGCAAGCAGACTAGTAGGATGTTTCCCTCCATTGCCTATCTCAAATAGAAAGGATGAATGATGAATTTTTATAAATTGAGTACCAAAATTGTAAGGGTTAGTCTGTTCAAAAAAATTAAATTTTAATTCTTCCATTGAGGGATTCCTACTCTAGTCTTTACTTGCTTTTAGTTAAGACATCTCTTAATATTTATTTACTAATTAATTAACAGGGAAACCGTTCCACAAGCTGAAACAAGATACATCAAAAAATTAACAGATAGAACTTGACATTGTTAACCGTAAAAGCACTGTAAATAAAGCAAATACACCTAAAATATTGAGAACATGAAGATATTATGGATACTGACAATCCAATCTCAATTTCTGGGATTGCAGCCAACCTAACCTAATTCATTTTCTCTAATCTATCTTACGTATTTATTCTTAATTACCCAGATTTTTTGTATTGCTTTTCTTTAACTATTTTCCTTGCGTTAAAGGTAATATTGAAGAGGGACTAGTGGAACGTATTTTGCAGTTTCCACTTACCGTGATCGCTCCCATTTCTGATGGAGAGGACTGAAGCTCGAATGGTAGGAGTTCAAGTCTTGTTCCTAGGATTCAGATGTTATACCTACACACACTACACACTTCTAAAGGGCGCATGGCATCTTTGGCATTATCCCTGTTCTAAATTTGCAGGAATCGAAAAACGCTGTTTGCAAAAGGGACACTCTTATAACAAACGTAACTTGTGGCGCTCGCACCCTACCGTTAATTGAAATTGCCATGCCAAACTATGATACTGCCGTTTTGCATAACGAGCAGCTTTCTTCCTATTTATCCACCTGATAAGCATGAAGAATATAGGTTTTTGCTATCGCTATCAATCAGGTGGCAATTAGATCACATCGCCAAATATAGTTCTCCAGATAGGAGGATTCATTAATTTACCTATTCTTGGTTGGCAAGGGACTCTTGTTTTTTCAACCAATCTTTAATAGCCTCCTCCAATGCTGCTGTCTGTGTTAACTCCAAACGAGCGCAGGCAATTTCAAAAGAAATTTTTAACTGTTTCGGGATTCTTCCCCGAACTTCTCGTGTTTCTTCCGTCATTCAATTACCAAGTCCTTATTCGGGCTTAATTCTTGCACAGTATGTTAACAAAAATGTATTTGCGCTATTAAGCTATTGCGCTTTTACCCCACATTCCGCAGGTTCGTTAGCAAAGAAGATAATATTTACCACAGACAGCACCAAAAAACTGTAGAATCCAGCACCCCTGTTCACTGAGGTTGGAAATCTGTTTCAAAGAAGCCAACGTTAATAAATGAATTGACATGAAACATTGAAACACCCAACCTAAAGTAGGAGTGGCAGTTGGTTTACCTAACTGATTTTGAATTGTTTGGGATCCTCGTTTTAGATATTGGCGTAATGCCCTCTGACCTAGGCTGTCAACTAGCAAACACAAACCCATAACCATTGCCAAAGCCGCCACTCTTTTCCTTGAATTTAGAAACACAGTGGAAGTAAAAAACAATGCATCAATACTGTTCTTTTCTAATAGTTATTTTGCGGCAGTTAGGGTTGCAGTCACTCGAGATACCCATCTTAATTAGACTATCATCTGCAAATTGTCTTCAGTGTAAAGGGCTGCATCCGCAACAAATAAAGCATCAATTTGCCATTGTTTGTGGAAATCTGCCAGAAGTGTTCCAAACATGGCAGAATCGACTTCATGACCATGTGCAACTCTTAAATATAAAGGAATATGTCCATCACCACTCCACATCAAGTCAAGGATAAATTGTTTCAAATCTGGTCGGTGGTCTCTAGAATAACCATATGTAATTCTAATTAATCCTGATTGTGCTGATGCTTCATCATCAGTACCAGTTCCATAATCCCCATGTACATGAAATCAACTTTAATCCAAGTGGAAGCTGTCCATTTTCACTCCAAATCTATCTGCTGCTGATAGTGGGACTCGGATAAAAATTTCCGTTAATCCTGCATCATATAGTTTGTCTAACACTCTGCCCAAGGGTTCATCGTTCAAATGTTCTGGTTGTATTCCCTCTGCCAATAAATGTTCCGTTGCAATCCCTGAAAAGAACTTCTCAAATAAATATAGTGGTGCACTGATAAAGCCTAAGCCATTGATAATCATTGCTTTGACCACTTGGCCTGCGCTGATTATTTATTGGGCATGAGTTCCAAGCAGTTGGTTGAACAAATCAACCAAACTCATTTCATCAATAATCCCTGCTACTATGCCTAAGTGCTCGATATCTTGTACTTTTATTTCTGATTCTGAAAAACTCATATTTCAAAAATACAACATTTTGCGTTCGCACCTGCCGAATGTGGGTTTACGGCATATAACGCATAATTAAGATGGGGTATTTTCTGAAACACTGGGTAATGCCATGAGTGTAATCACGATTCAATGTCGCCTAGTTACTGATGACACCTCCCTTTGCCATCTATGGAAGCTTATGGCAGAGAAAAACACCCCATTAGTCAACTAATTACTATCAAGACTAGGAACACATCCTGACTTCGAGACATGGCTAAAAGATAAAAAATTACGGCGTTGCATAAGTGCGGGATGAATTAGGGTTTGAAACCATTGATAAATCGTTGAAAATTTAGTGAAATCATCCCGCACTTATGCAACGCCGTAATTACCTCAAAACACGATCCAGGAAATATGTAACTCCTTGAAAGGACAAGAACCCTTTGTTGGGTAACCATGTCGTTTTTATGCATCAGCGATCGCTCTTGTCGCATATACCTACAAATCATGGTTTGCTTTGCAAAAACGCCGACAACGCAAAATTGAAGGGAAAGAGTGTTGGCTAAATATGCTCAAAAGTGATCTATAACTTGAGCAGGAAAGTAACTCTAGCCTGGAAGTCATTCGTGCTAAAGCTACGGAAATGTTGGCGAAGTTCCCTGCAAGTCATACAGATAAAACAAATCAGAACTCCAAAGGTAGGAAGGGCAAAAAAACTAAAAAGAGCAAAGTTAATCAATCTATATCGATCAAACCCAATATCTTATTTAAGGCTTAGGAACAATCAGAAGATACTTTGACATGTTGTAGTATTGTTTATCTGCTCAAAAATAACTGTCAGGTAAGCCTTCTGGAAGAAGAGCCCGATGAATACGCCAAGCTAAGACGTAAAAAAGAAATAGAAATTGAGCGACTAAAAGAACAGCTCAAAAGCCACATACCTAAAGGTCGAGATTTAACAGGTTTAGAATGGTCAGATATTTTAGAAAAGATTGCTAATAGTACTCCTCAAACTGAAAACGAAGCCAAGTTGTGGCAAGCTAGTTTATTAAGAAAATCCCGTTCAGTCCCCTTCCCTGTTGCCTATGAAACCAGTGAAGATATGTACTGGGAGATAAATGAACAAGGTCGAGTATTTGTTCGTTTCAACGGTTTAAGTAAGTTAAAATTTGAAGTGTATTGTGACCAAAGACACGTTCATTGGTTCCGAGGTTTTGTAGAGGATTGGGAAACTAAACACAAAGGTAAAAACCAGCATTCTAGTAGCCTATTTACTCTGCGTTCTGGGCGATTAGTTTGGTTAGAGCAAAAAGCTAAAGGAGAACCTTGGAATGTAAATCGTTTAATTCTGCATTGCTCTCTTGATACTCGGATGTGGAGTCATGAAGGTACTCAACAAGTAATCAATGAAAAAATTGTCAAAATTGAAAATACTTTAACAAAAGTAAAAGATAAAGGCGAACTCAACCCAAAACAGCAAGCCTTTGTTACTCGCCAAAAATCCACACTAGCTAGAATCAATACTCCCTTTCCTCGTCCTAGTAGGACTTTATATCAAGGTAAATCTCATATCTTAGTTGGTGTCAGTCTGGGCTTAGAAAAGTTTGCAACTGTTGCTGTACTCGATGCAATCCAGAATAAGGTTTTAGCTTATTGCAGTGTAAAACAACTACTGGGTAATAATTACAAACTGTTAAATCGCCAACGATATCAAAAACAACGTCTTTCCCAAGAACCCCACAAAACCCAGAAACAGTTCACTCCCAAAAACTTTGGAGAATCTGAATTAGGGCAATACATAGACCGATTAATAGCTCAAAAAATTGTAGCGAACGCTAAAACATATCACGCAGGAAGTATAGTTTTGCCAAAGCTAGGTTATATGGGGGAAATCATCCAAAGCGAAGTCCAAGCAAAAGCTGAGAAGAAAATTCCTGGTTATTTAGAAGGTCAACAAAGATATGCAAAAGAGTATCGCAAGCAAGTTCATAACTGGAGTTATGGTCGATTAATTGAGTGAGAATATCCAAAGCCAAGCTGTCAAAACAGGAATATTAATTGAAGTGGGACAGCAACCAATTCGAGGAAGCCCACAGAAACAAGCACGAGAATTGGGATTATTCGCTTATCAATATAGGATGGCTACATAAATCTAAATATACAACTGAACCTTGAAAAATTAATATGAAACTAACAGCGCCGCAGTTCATGCTCTTTGAGCCAATGTGCTGTGATAAATCTGGGTTAGTTTGGCGGTTGGGAAACCGTTTTGCTTTCTGACCCTGGTAGCTGCCCGCTCTTGATGCTCCTGTTTGGCTTGTCCAGACCTAAGTACAGGACAAAAAATTCAGAGACTGGCGAAATAGTTGAGGTTGAGCATCTAAATTAAATGGGTGGGACTCTTTTAGTAAGACGGGGAGTGGAACTTAGACAGGTATTGGAAGAGGTGGAGGGGTAGTAGAACAACGAGGTTTGCTTTGAGAACTTGCTTGCTCAAAGGAATACCACTAGAGTACAAAGCCAGGTGATTGCGTTTATGTTCTTGTTGTAGATGAAACTGCCAATACTCATGCCAATCGCCACTGATGTATAAAGAACCCAGGGGTAAAACAGCCTCAGCACCCCTCATGGTCCATCTAGCCCCAGTGATATCCATCCTGTCTTTAATCAGGTGGCGACAAGCACCCTCAATCACCCCCGTGGCCATGGGGAATCCAGCTTTTAAGTAATCGTCATATTTGAGGTATTTGGCATTGTTTGTTAAGTCAATATCTAGCACAGGTATCCACGGGTTTACGTTCTTGCGGGGTGAGTTTGGGTAAAGTCGCACTCCGGCGCATACCTGGGGCAACTGAACTTGATTTACCTTCAAGGATAAGCTGTAAACGTTTGCTCACCCAAGCTTCTGCATGTGTTGAAGTCTGAAAATAAAAGACAAATGCAGCTTTCCACAAATACTCAATCACATGGATAATATCCCTGTCTTAGTCCATGAGAATATTGCTGTGCTGGTAGATTAAACTCCCCATCCAAAGGAAATAGCGTATTTATCTTTCTTCCTCCATAACCGATTCGGCGTTACTGAATCAGGGGATAATTTCACTAAATTTTCAACGATTTATCAATGGTTTCAAACGCTAATTCATCCCGCACTTATGCAACGCCTGATTTTTATACCAATTTAATATGAAACCCTTTTCCTGGCTTGTTTACACCTTTTTTTCCCTCTACCGAGGTCCAGACAGGATATGCCCTTTTTGCTGTCTTGGATAAATGAGTTTTTGATGTCTTCAGGGACAAAAAACTTTTATACCAGTATATCAAATCGGGACAGGTGCGCTCCCAGCAATAAAGAGTAAAGCTTAAATGCTTGAGCCGTTTTTTAACGGTCGGGATTACCTCAGTGGCGGTTACTGAATCACCCCCTTGGCCGGGGGGACCCTCTCAAATATTTTTTGGCATGCCAAAGGGGGGGCGAAATCCCTGGAGTCCTGCCAAAATCGTGAAATCCTTGTCATATCTTAGCTTCAGAGACTAAGATATGACAAGGATTTAGTTTTTGATGTTAGAAAAAGGAAGCTTTTTCAGGGATATGCCAAATTTGTATCTGAAAAGCTTGATTTGCAAGGGTTATAGGCGGCGGAGTTTCAACAACCATCCCGTCTAGCGATGGGTTGAAAGAGAAAAGACTCACAAGTGATTTTCGTCAGTCTTTTGGTTTGAATAAACATTCCGGCTAGAAGTAGATTAAGAAGAATATACTTTCAACGGCTAAAACTTTGACTTTTTTAAATATCTGAAACTCGAGAGTCAATAAGCTGTTTAACTTCTTCTGCTTATCAGTCTTAGCGGTAGCAATGCAGTTAGAGATTCCTGCCTTAAAATCTGCAAAATTAGCATAGTACTTAGAGTAGAAACATTCATTTCTAATAAATTGACAAAATCTTTCAATCAAATTTAATTATGGAGAATAGCAAGATAAATAACATAGTTGTATACCTACTGATGTCGCATAGTTTTGTTCTAATTTACACTTATGATATCTGGCATTATCTAGTACAATAACAATTGGTTTATTTAGCCCCATATTAGCTAATTTAAATAACAACTGGCACAGACTTTCTGAATTAATATAAGTTTCATTTGTAATTGTAATTATTTCCTTAGTAACTGCATTAACTGCTCCTAAAACATTAAATCCTTTTCCACCGGAAGGTGAACAGATAAATGTTCTTGTAAAACACCATAAAAATCCTAAGTATGCTCGATGTACAAAGTGGGCTGCGTCAAAAAAAAAATACTTTATTTCCGCTAATAGCTTCTTCCAGTAATGGTTATAGCTTTTCTTGTCTATATTTTTCTACCTCTTCAATCTTTTCTGGTTCTACTGACTTTCCCGGCACATACCCCACTTTTAAGCAACGCAAACCTGTTCTGAGCAGAAATTCTCTTACCTGAGTTGGACTGCGCTTAATACCAGTTATTTTTTCAATGGCATCACTCGCTTCTACAATACTTGTAGCTGGATGTTTCTCAAAATATTCTTTCAAAATATCACTATACTGATTTTATTCACTTGCCTGTCCTTTGTGGTGTATTTTTTTTAGTTCTTCTACTCCTCCTGATTGATATTGTTTAATGTAAACTATTAATTAATGTTGTTTTTGATATTTTACAAAAAAGACAAATATCTTTATGTTTTATACCCTGACTTTTTAGATACAGAACTTCCATCTTTTTCTGTACTAATGGATGAGGATAATGATATCTTTCATTATGAAGTTTATCAATGTCTTCTTCCGTAAAATCTATTTTTTACATCAGACTTTACCTGGTTTCTCAAGTAATATTGTTTATTAATTTATAATACTTGTTATTACCGCTAGACAAAAGTCCAGCTTTTAACCTTTCTTAGTATCTATGAAGCTTTAAAATTTTTCTGAGAGGGTTGAAAGGAGCGTCTGCCTTACAACAACTTTTTTTTGGATGGCAATTATTTATTTTCTAAGCGACACTAATGTGTTAACGAAAAATACAGTGTTATTAGCCAGTTAGACTACAATTCATGTGACAAATAATTTGTCGCTCTCTATACTTTGACAAATAATATGTCGCCACGGACATTTAATTTGTCGCTCTACAACGGGTATGGGCGGTACAGGACTCGAACCTGTGACATCCTGCTTGTAAGGCAGGCGCTCTACCAACTGAGCTAACCGCCCGTTTGTTCACACAAGAATTAATATTAGCAAACTATTTCAGATTGCGCTAGTCTTTTTTTGAACAAATTTCTATGCTGCTTGTTAAAGTGGCTTTGGAGATAGAATTTTGCCCAAAAAACTAGTTACGGCTATAGGAAGGCTGTCAATTTTTCACACAGTACAAAATTCACTGCGATACACTAGCTTGTTAGTTACTTGATAATGTAAACTCGGCAAATCTTCCTAACCTAAAATCCAAAATTATTTTATGCCCTCTGGTAGGACGCACGATCGCATTACATTATGGACTTTGCCATGGGTAGCTGGAATGGCTTTCTGGCAAACCCGTAGTAGTAATATTACTTTACTGATTACTGGCGGCTTCCTGTTTGGAGGGCTAATGTTTGGTCCCGATTTGGATATCTACTCCCGTCATTACCAACGGTGGGGTTGGTTGCGGTGGATTTGGCTTCCCTATCAAAAAAGTCTGCGCCATCGTTCTTTTCTCTCCCATGGTCCCATCATTGGTACTACTTTGCGGGTGATTTATTTATGTTGTGTTTTCAGTTTGTTTGGGTTGTTGGTATTGTTATTAGCTCAAACGCTGTTTAATCTAGAGTGGAATTGGCAAACAACAGGAGAATCTGTAGGGAAATCTCTAATTTTTTATGCAACGGAGTTTCTTGCTTTATTTTTAGGTATGGAATTGGGAGCGATGAGCCATTATCTGAGTGATTGGAGTGGTTCAGCCTACAAGCAGTTTAAGAAAAAAGGTGTTGCGGGTTTATTGGCTAGTGGGAAAATAAAGAAGGGTAAGGTAAGTGCTCGTATTAGAAAGCCATCGCGGACTAAAACGAGTAGGAGTAGTAGTCGTAGTCGGGTAAAGTAAAAGATCACTTGGGGATCTCAGCGTACGCTAGCCATATCAATTAATTCAGACAATTTAAACCCCAGAGGACATAGAAAACGCAGAATTTATGGAATCTAATCAAGTACAGCAGCATACAAAGACTTTAACCGCTTTACAGGAGTTAATTGATGTAGTGGCAAAATTGCGTAATCCCGATGGGGGCTGTCCCTGGGATTTACAGCAGACTCCTCAAAGTTTAATTCCTTACGTAATTGAGGAAGCCTATGAGGTGGTGGATGCAATTAAAAGTGGAGATTCGCAAGCGATCGTAGAGGAGTTGGGCGATCTATTATTACAGGTAGTATTACAAGCACAAATTGCCCTGGAATATCAACAATTTACCTTGCAACAAGTGGCAGAAGGTATTTCCCAAAAGTTAATTCGCCGACACCCCCACGTATTTGGGGATGTTTCTGTGGACAGTGTGGACGAAGTGCGACAAAATTGGGAACAAATTAAAGCTCAGGAAAGGGGACAAACATCCAACAACAATCAATTAGGCGATAAACTTGCCAACTATAGCCGTAAGTTACCCCCATTAATGGCGACGATGAAAATTTCTCAAAAAGCCGCCGATGTGGGTTTTGAATGGGAAGATATTGATGGGGTGTGGGATAAGTTTCACGAGGAATTACAGGAATTTCAACAAGCTGTGGCTGAGGAAACCCCAGCAGAACAACAAGCGGAGTTGGGGGATGTGTTATTTTCTGTGTTGCAATTGGCTCGTTGGTATAAATTAGATCCTACAGAAGCACTACAGGGAACAAATCAGCGTTTTATTCAACGGTTCCAAAAGTTGGAAATGTTTTGCGAACGCCCCCTTTCTGATTATCCTATAGAAGAGTTGGAAGCTTTTTGGCAGCAGGCAAAGAAGATTTTGAGGGAGGAATCTCTGGGCGAGTAGCGTTCGCCCAACGGAGTAGACACGGGAACAAGGAGGCAAGGAGAAATAAATTTCACCACACCACTGATCATTCTCTATTCCCCTAATTAACTGCTTCTGGCAAAATTAACATGGCATCACCAAAAGAATAAAAACGATATCCAGATGCGATCGCTTGTTGGTAAATACTCAATAATCTTTCCCTACCGATCAAAGCACTCACCAACATCAATAAACTAGAGCGGGGTAAATGGAAGTTGGTAATTAACCCCTCAACTACCTTCCACTTATAACCGGGATAAATGAATAAGTTACTCTTTCCACAAAATGGTGCTATTTCCCCCAATGCTGCGGCTGATTCTAAAGACCTTACCACCGTTGTCCCTACGGCTATAATACGTCCTCCATCTCTTCCGGTTTGACGAATTTGTTCCACAGTTGCTGCAGGAACTTCAATCCATTCTTCGTGCATATTATGTCGTGTGATATTTTTTACTTCCACTGGGCGAAATGTACTCAGACCCACATGGAGAGTCACAAAAGCTTGATTAATACCCCGCGTTCGCAATTTTTCTAACAATTCTGGGGTAAAGTGTAACCCTGCTGTTGGTGCTGCGATCGCTCCCGGAGTTTCCGCATATACTGTTTGGTATTGCTCATCATCAGCTTGAGTATTGGTAATGTAGGGTGGTAAAGGAACTTCCCCGAAGACATCCAACAACTGCATTAAATTCATTCCTTCTGGGACATCAAATTGCAGTAATCTGCCCCCAGTCGCCTCATCATTATCAATGACTGTTGCTGTCAGTTCTCCAGCTAAATGAAACTCACTTCCATCCCCCTGTGTTGCAGTAGTAAAAATCAGTTGTGTGCCCAACTTAAAGCGCTTTCCTGGCTTGACTAAACCTAACCAGCAATTCTGTTGCCGCTCCTCTAACAGTAATACCTCTATTTCCGCCCCCGTAGATTTATGACCATATAACCTAGCTGGGATTACCTTAGTATTATTCATCACTAGCAAATCCCCAGGCTGAAGTATACCCGGCAAATTACGGAATACATCATGTACGGGTTCCGTATAATTACCAGTATTAACAGAATTAACCACCAATAGTTTAGAACTATCCCTAGGGGAAGCAGGGTTTTGGGCAATCATTTCTGGGGGTAATTCATATTCATATCCAGATAAACACAGGTCTAAGTTTGTTTCTGTTGTTTCTGAATTGGGAACAGTATTTTTACTGGTAAGATGTTCTGTCATTGAGGTAATATTTTTAATATAACAAAGAATTATGAACATTTATTTATAAATGCTTAACTTTTGAAAAATATAAATGAGTTATGATTATAAAAATTTCATGATTCCTATCCGTAATATTTAAGTACAAATATGAAAATTGGGTAAACTTACCCATAAAAAAACGGGGATTTTTACCCTACCGGAGAAAGGTCTAGATAGAGCAATATATGAATGTAGGATTGGCTTTAATCCGAAGCAATAACATGGAATATTTGTATTATTTGGCGAATGCCAGCCTCACTTTGAGGATAGTGCAATTTTTACACTCTAGACCAGAAATCCCCGTTTCCTTCGTCACAGTCATCCATCAAATAGATGGTTGGATCGTGAGAATCAAACTGACAGAACCATTAAATCCCCATGAAGACTGTGACATTCGCGCGTACTTGAATGAGCTAGGTATTAGCTACGAACCACCAATGCGGGTGCAAATGGCTCTTTGGAGCTTGGAAACAGGACAAAATCCCGTTGATGTAATGCGTCGCTATCAAGTTGCGATCGTATCCCATGGGCACCCAGAAAGAAAAGAAATTGAAGCTTTTCGGGAACAATTTGTCAGAGGTTTGGGTTACTGTCCAGAAACCTTAGCTTGATAAATGTACACTAGCTTGTTTTATTTCATCATGGGTACACGGTAATGGTAGTTGGGCTTTTCCCAATTACCTCCACTTAATAAACCCGAAATTGTTGAAGCATCAAAAGCTGCGGGTATATATTCCTGCAAAAATAGATGATATTTCTCCGTAAATAAGCTAAACAATTTATTTTCGTGATTTTCATCCCCAGTTGCTCCTATTGGTTTTTCTGTCAAGGGTTGGCAGCAAACAATAGCAACATCAAATTGACATAAGTAATCTGCCTTATTTGGATGCTGAACTAAAAACATTTTCGCAGTCTGATAGATTTTGGGATGCTTGCGGTAGTTAACAGTGTATCTTCCCCCAGCATCCCAACTACCATTGGTTCTAGTTTTCACCTCAAGAAAAGCCAATGCATCATCTTTTTTTTGGGCAATAATATCCACTTCACCCCATGGACAAGAAAAGCGGCGATTTATAACCATCCAGCCTTGAGATTGTAGCCATTTTGCTACGAGGTCTTCTCCTAGGACACCGATATAGGGATAATGGGATGAAGAATGGTTTGCCATTAATGAAATATACGATGATTTTTAGATTAAGTAATGCCTTTCCAGGGATTCGCAGCAAAGGCGATAAGCAAAGCTTAATGCCCTTGGCATATCGCATTTTGACGTTTGTTATCAGTTTATTCCTAACAGGAGTGTTTTGGATCGCAGGATTTATTTACTTTACCCCTTTTGCATCAGCAATTAACTATAACAACCGTATTTTAGAATCCTCTGATTTTTCTAGACAGGACTTGACAGATTCCAGTTTTGATCATGCAAATCTCCGTAAAAGTGATTTTAGTAACTCTAATGCACGGGGGGTCAGATTTTTTTCAGCTAATTTATCTAGAACTAATTTTACTGGTGCTGACCTGAGATATGCTGATTTAGAATCGGTGCGCTTTACTAATGCTAATCTCACAAATGCTATTTTAGAAGGTGCTTTTTGTACTAACACCCTATTCGATGGCTCGATTATTGATGGTGCAGATTTTACAGATGTTTATCTACGTAGTTCTGTACAAGACAAGCTATGCAATGTAGCGAAAGGTACTAACCCAACCACAGAGAGAAATACCCGTGATACATTAATGTGTCCGTAACCAAACAAGGAGAGGGGAAGAACGCAGAGAGCAGGAGTAGCAAATTAATCTGTCCCACTCTTGAAAAAGAATGGGACATATAGGTGGGGGTTTTGCAATACTAAACTCCTATGAAGAATTTATCTGTTGTCAACATTTATTTCAGTTAGTATTACTACTCAGTAGGAAGCAAGACTTTCCCGCTAATACTTGTGGAAACCACGGTTTTGAGGATTGATGTGATTTGAGCAACTGAGGATGGAAAAGCTTTCAAACTTACTCGTAAAACTTGCACGACGTTTATTTACAGATACGGAAGAGCAAGAAAGATTCATTCAAGCTATTATTAATCCCCAACCTTTCCATCCTTGTATTCTGTGGTGTCAAGATAAACCACAAGATACCCCATTTATTCCAATAGAACCTACCCCATGGCAGCCAGGTTTTATTGAACGTCTTTCATTATCAGAAAAGCCTAGTAAACATAATTTACATACACAAGGTTATTTTGGCGTTGCATAAGTGCGGGATGAATTAGCGTTTGAAACCATTGATAAATCGTTGAAAATTTAGTGAAATCATTCCCTGATTCAGCAACGCCGTTATTTTTATTGTTTAGATTTTTATTCTGTATTTGCAGCTTCTACTTTGATGGCAATCAATCAGCCAGCGAAATATATTTTTGATATGTGTGCTGCACCTGGTGGTAAAGGGATATTTGCATGGAAACTATGGCAACCAAATGTATTAATCTCGAATGAAGTAATTGGTAAGCGTTTAGGAATGTTGATTTCTAACTTAAAACGTTGTGAAATCCAGCCTAGTTTAGTGGTGAATCGATATTCAAGTATTTGGGCGACAGAAATACCATCATCCAGTGATTTAGTCATAGTTGATGCACCTTGTACAGGACAATCTTTACTAGCAAAAGGAGAACAAGCACCAGGTTGTTTTCATCCCAGTTCGATTAATAAAAGTGCAAATAGACAAAAGGGCACCTCGAAAAATTGAGCAAGTAGCTCGCGAAATGAGAGTATAGGGAGAGCACAAGCTGGGGTTGAATCGCCATGGAATAAAAAAAAGTCGGGGAACTTGAACAGCGATACCACAAGTTAGAAAGCAAGAAGACCCTGTTGATGAAGTTAGACGAGACGGTGCCGTGGTCATAATTTCGTCCGATTTTAGAACAAGTCCATGACAAGCCCAGAAAAAATAATGCTGGGCGAAAGCCCATAGATGCAATAGTCATGTTCAAAATGCTTGTGCTGCAACAACTGTACAACATCAGTGATGAAGAACTGGAGTACCAGGTCAATGGCCGACTATCGTTCATGAGATTTTTGGGCTTGGGGCTAGCAGAACCAGTACCAGATGCAACTACAGTTTGGTTATTTCGGCAGCAGTTGAAGCAGCAGGGTCTTATTGAAGAACTGTTTGAGCAATTAATTTGATAGGGACCTGAGAGACCAAGGCTACCAAGCTAAGGGGGGTCAAATAGTAGATCCCACACTGATTCCAGTTCCCAAGCAGCATAATACTAAGGAAGAGAAGCAAAAACTTGCCCTAGGAGAAATTCCCGAAAGTTGGCAGCAAAAGCCTCATCCCTTGTCCCAGAAGGATACCGATGCTCCCTGGACAGAAAAGAATGGTCAGAGTTACTTTGGTTATAAAAACCACATCAGTATCGATGTGGAGTACGGTTTTATTCGTCGCTATCAAGTCACGGATGCCTCAGTGCATGATTCCCAAGTGTTAGGGGCACTGTTGGATGAGCAAAACCAGGGGGAAGAGGTTTGGGAAGATAGTGCCGAGGGTAGTGAATTTATTGAATGGATTCTACAGATTTTACTATTCCTCAGTCACATTCATGAACGAGCCTACGGCAATCATCCATTGACTGCAAAACAGAAAGAAGATAATCGAGAGCGTTCTCAAGTCAGAGCTAAGGTCGAACACGTTTTTGGTCACTGGGTTAATGAAATGGGAGGCAAGTTAATGGGTTCTATTGATAAGCAGTCAGTCAAGGCGACTATTGGAGTGAAGAATTTAGTCTACAACTTCAAACGTTATGGATTTTGGGAGAATCAAAATCCTAAAGCTGTGGGATAATTGCGTCTAAATTGGCTCTATTGAGCCAGATTTCAACTAGAAATCGTTCCGGTTGAGCTATTTTTTGCCCAACTTCACTTTCTTGTAGTTCTTCGAACCCCCTCTGATTACCTAAGACTTGATTAATCGAGGTGCCCAAAAAAGAATCATTGCTAATTCTGCTAAACTTGTCTCTCCCCAAGGATACTTAGCTTATATGACTTGTGCTTATTCAATTGAGGAAAATGAGCAAGTATGTAAATGGTTTATGAAAAGATTTCCCCAGTTTGAAGCAGTGGAAGTTCTTCATTTACATTCATATGAATCTCATCTTACTGATATGCATTGTTATCCAGGGTAAGCCCATCTCAAATTCTATTGACAAGCGGGTTGAGAGGTCTCATCATCATGTTGGGATAAACAAGCAGTAAGAACAGTCAGCATATAATTATTATCCATAGCGGCTGGATTAGATTTTTGGCGATTACTACGTTTCAAAGATTGCTCTAGATTTAAAGCATTAAGAGCTATTCGCCGCAGAAGTGCTAAGTTTTGTGGAGCATGACCAGTACGGACACCACAAGCATCTTCAGAAAAAGTGACATCTAAAGCCCACATTCCGCAGGTTAGTTAGGAAAGAAGATAATATTTACGACAGGGAGCACCAAAAAACTGTAGAATCCAGCACCGCTGTTCACTGAGGTTGGAAATATGTTTCAAAGAAGCCAACGTTAATAAATGAATTGACATGAAACATTGAAACACCCAACGTAAAGTAGGAGTGGCAGTTGGTTTACCTAACTGATTTTGAATTGTTTGGGATCCTCGTTTTAGACATTGGCGTAATGCCCTGTGACCTAGGCTGTCAACTAGCAAACACAAACCCATAACCATTGCCAAAGCCGCCACTCTTTTCCTTGAATTTAGAAACACAGTGGAAGTAAAAAACAATGGGTCTTTGAGAAACCGAAAACCACGTTCTGTAGATTCTTGTGCCTTATATTCAGGTAAAACATCTTCGTTGCTAAGTTTGTCGGCATCAAGAACATTGGTGGCAAGAATAAACCTGCCAGCCTGTTCTGTGGCAATGGTAATTGCAGTTTCTTTGGGTACAATTTCGGCTTGAATATGGTAAATTAGGGTAGGTTGAGAATCCTTGCGAGGTCTACCACGTCCCCGGTGTTGGCTATATTCAATAACTTCAATATCTGCATGCAAGTTGATGAAATGGCAACTGACTCTCAAGTAATTTGGCTGCGTTGAATGGATCTTCGGCACATGCAAATTCCTGTTGACACAATTTTCGTAGTTGGGATTGTGCCTGGCTATATTTTTTGGTCAGACGTTTTTCCAGTTGTTTTTAGTCAGATTCTTTACGGGCTTCACTTTTTATCACTAGCCACCGTTGTCGCACACCACCATAATCATTACAACAGGGGCAATACGATATCCTGGGATTTTACTTGGTACAAATGCATCAATACTGTTCTTTTCTAATAGTTATTTTGCGGCAGTTAGGGTTGCAGGAACTCGATATACCCATCTTAATTAGACTATCATCTGCAAATTGTCTTCAGTGTAAAGGGCTCCATCCGCAACAATAAAGCATCAATTTGCCATTGTTTGTGGGAATCTGCCATAAGTGTTCCAAACATGGCAGAATCGACTTCATTACCATCTGCAACTCTTAAATATAAAGGAATATCTCCATCACCACTCCACATCAAGTCAAGGATAAATTGTTTCAAATCTGGTCGGTGCTCTCTAGAATAACCATATGTAATTGTAATTAATCCTGATTGTGCTGATGCTTCATCATCAGTACCAGTTCCATAATCCCCATGTACATGAAATCAACTTTAATCCAAGTGGAAGCTGTCCATTTTCACTCCAAATCTATCTGCTGCTGATAGTGGGACTCGGATAAAAATTTCCGTTAATCCTGCATCATATAGTTTGTCTAACACTCTGCCCAAGGGTTCATCGTTCAAATGTTCTGGTTGTATTCCCTCTGCCAATAAATGTTCCGTTGCAATCCCTGAAAAGAACTTCTCAAATAAATATAGTGGTGCACTGATAAAGCCTAAGCCATTGATAATCATTGCTTTGACCACTTGGCCTGCGCTGATTATTTATTGGGCATGAGTTCCAAGCAGTTGGTTGAACAAATCAACCAAACTCATTTCATCAATAATCCCTGCCACTATGCCTAAGTGCTCGATATCTTGTACTTTGATTTGTGATTCTGAAAAACTTATACTTCAAAAATCAACATTTTGCGATCGCACCTGCCGAATGTAGGCTAAAGTCCAATGCAACCCATTTTCCACACCCCAATGAAGACGAATCATTTGTCCTAAGTTACGAGCATCACAATTTAAACTAGTTAGATAAAACTGAACTTCACGGGTTGTTTGATTCCAAAGATGTGGTACCCGCACAACCATGACAACGCATTTAAGACCAACCCAATTGTCTTGGTTATGCAAAGTTTGCAGTTGGTAAATAGGAACAGGCGTTGCTTGTAATTATTTAAATCAAGCTGTTGAGACACATTTATTCCAATTAGATAAACAAGCCAGGGTCAAGATGAAATAATTTACCTAAAGCCTTTGCTTGTACTTTACTAATTTCTCGTTTCTGAAGTCCTGATTTAAAAAGTCGCACAGGGCATTATTCAAGACTTCAACACTCAAAGCCCTTAAAAGCTACTATACCGCTCTTCAGACCAAGGCTCTCCCCGATTATGGTAGCCGCGCTCCCAAAAACCGGGTTGTTCATGTTCTAAAAATTCCAGACCATTAATCCATTTCCCACTCTTCCAAGCATAGAGATGGGGAACAACCAAGCGCATGGGACCACCATGTTCTGCTGGTAAAGGTTCGTCAAATAACTTGAAAGCAAAAAAGTTTTCTTCCCTGACAAAATCTGCTAGGGGAATATTAGTAGTGTAACCACCATAAGAGTATTGCACTACATCAGCGGCTTGGGGATCGACAGCAATTAGCTTCATAAAATCCGTTACCTTGATCCCCGTCCACTTCACATCCAGTTTCGACCACCGAGTTACACAATGGAAGTCAGCAGTAAATTCTTCATGGGGTAAAGCCATGAAATCATCCCAAGTGAAAGTCTTGCCAAGTGAAAGTCTTGGGTTGAGCTAAACCCCAAACCCGAAATTCCCATGTATTAATATCAACTTGGGGAGTTTCACCATAGGTTACCACAGGGAAACCTTTGGCTAAATATTGACCAGGAGGAACCCTATATTCTTCCGAAGAAGGCTTTTTAAAAAATTTCATTTATCTATAACCAGCTAAGAGTTCCCCGACTTCTAAATCAATACCAGCCCATCATAGCTATTTATTCGGATTTAAATCGGGGGTTCTTACTATCCACGACTTATCAAAACTCATGGAGAAAAAACATAAATTAAAAGAAGTCAAGATTTATTATTGAGCATACCTGCTAAATCTGACCTCTTAAAACTGGAAACTATTGCCCAAATTATTCCTCTTCTTCCTCTTCCTCATCCGTAGGATAAACGAATGTAGAACGTCCAGTCAAAATAGATTTACCCAAAGACAAAGCCTTTTGCGCTTCAAATTCAGCCTTACGTCTCCAATGAGCGCGGCGTTGATCTCGTTTTGCTTTCGATGTTTTCTTCTTTGGAACAGCCATGACAGCAGATATCGTAATTTTTTACAACCTTACTATTCTATGCTATTACCGCGTTTGTGGTGGAGATGTGAGAGTAGGTAAATTTTGATCTAATTTTGATGCTGCATTTAGAGGAGCACTAGAAGTTTGAGTTGGCTGTTCTGTTTTGGGCTTGTTGTTAGTTTCAGAATTGTTAATTTTGGCTGGGGTCGTGGAAAATAATAGGGTGCGTGCGGTTCTAAAATAAGTTGCCCAACGCCGTGGTTCTGGATTATTGCGCCACTGGGGACGGCTAACTTCTAAAGCTATTATGGGAACAATTATGCCTTGGTTTTGTACGGAGACAATGATAGATACATCTGTTACTAATATATCTCTGTCAAAACTACGTTGATCTGCAGCCCTTGCCATTGCTTCCGCCCTAGGAATCAAGTTTTGGTAGCTTTCATCTGGGAGACGATCTAGAGATAGGTTAACCCTGGTGGTGTAAGCTTGTACAACCTGGGGGGCGAGCGCTTCTACAGTAAACCACATCGGTACAGCATAACCTAGCAAAAATAAGCTTAAACCTCTCCGGATTACGTTTACAATTGATGGCATAAAGGGAATAAGACTGTTCCCTACCCTCCTCGTTGGCAAGGGAATAGTTGTCAATGGTTGGCAAATATATTTCTTACCCATTACCTGTTTACTCCTAAATAAAATTGGTAAATTGAAATTTAATGGAAGTATTTTATATGAGGATTAAGGTAATAAAACGCACAGAGTATCTAGAATTAAACTATAATCACCCAGACTATAAAACAACTAGATTAGCCTTGTTTTGATTGCAAAGCCAACTATGTGGCACTACGCGCAAATAAAAAGTCAAAAATAAGAAGTAAAAAGATTGTTAGCCATAGGTTTGAGCTTTCAAAGATATCCTCACCTAATTAAATAGTGCTATAAATCTCACTTCAGCAAACCTTCAGCAAACCTTCATTTAAGAACCGCGCCATGGCAAATAACTGGGCGATCGCTATTGGCATTAATCAATACCAGTTTTTTCAGCCCCTAGGTTGCGCCCAAGCAGATGCTGACGCGCTCAGGGATTATTTAGTCACCGAAGGTGGTTTTCTGCCTCAACAATGTTTGTTGATGACGGATACTTCAGCTCCATTTGGAGACAGATCCACCTATCCCACTAAGGATAATATTCTGCGATTAGTCGAAGATTTAGCGGCAGCTTGTTGGCAGCCCCAAGATAAACTTTGGTTTTTTTTCAGTGGTTACGGAGTCAATTACAATGGGCGAGATTATATAATGCCCATTGCTGGAGACTGCGATCACATTGAAGAAACGGGGATTGATGTACGCAGCTTATTACAAGTAATCCAAATTACTGATGTTAATGCTCTGGTTCTATTTGATTTCAACCGAGCTTTTGCTAGTCAAGGTAATAGTTATGTGGGGCAAGAAACCATAGAACTAGCCCAAGAACTTAAAATTTCTACTATCCTTTCTTGCCAGCCAGAGCAATTTTCCCACGAAAGTCGGGAACTAGGTCATGGTTTTTTTACTGCTGCTCTCTTAGAGGCTTTGCGTTCTGGCAATGGTCAAAATGTTACTGATTTGGAAAGCTACCTCAGTGTTCGCACACCAGAGCTGTGTCATCATTATTGGCGACCAACACAAAATCCTGTAACGATTATTGCTCCTGGGAATCCAGCTGTTGATGGCATCTCTACAATCATGGGGATAACTCAGTTAAGAACTAATCCTAATCAGGCTCTGTCCACAGATATTTCCGAAGAGATATTATCTACAGGGAGGGCTGCACCTAGATTGCAAGAAAATTACTTTAAAAATTATACAAATTGGCAATCTAATTCAGGTAATAATATTGAAGAACCTGCTGTTTCTCCCGTATCACCACCACCCTTACCCCAACTTCCTGAAGTTATACAGCCTCCCAATCCCATCACTGCTATTCAAACTGCACCAGAACCTACCCCGGCAACTGAGCCAGAAGAAAAAACCCCAATGACCAAACAACTATTGCTGTGGGGAGCAAGCACAATGCTGTTGTTTGGCTTGATGGTAGTAGTTATACTCCGTAATCAAGCTGGTTTCCAAACCAATCTTGAGGACACCCAAGAAGATAATTCTGCGGATGTAAGCTTTAATCAACGACGGGCTGATGTGAAAACCTTACCTAAACTTCGGGGTACGAGCCCTTCAGCCTTTCCTGTCAATACGCCTACACCCCAACCACCTCCTACTTCCTCAGCCAAACAGCAAAACCAAGCTTTGTTGGACTTGGCAAAAATGTCCTTGAAAAAAACTCAAGCCACTGATTTGAGTAAGGCGATTGCCACTGCTCGGCAGATTAAGCCAGGGGAACCTTTATATGACAAAGCTCAGGGTAATATTCAGATTTGGATCCAGATGATTTTTGACTTAGCAGAGGGTCGTGCTAAACAGGGAAAATATAGTACTGCGATCGCTGCTGCTCAATTACTTACTAAGGATGGACCTTTGTATCCTAAAGCCCAGGCTGCGATTAAAAGATGGCAATTTGAAGCCAAACAATATTTTACTAACAAAACCCTACTGGATGCCGCTAAACTTTTAATTAGAAGCGGACAAGCATCTACGTACAATCGAGCCATTGCAGTGGCAAAGAAAGTATCTGCTGGAGAACCTGGTTACGACCAAGCCCAAAAATACATTACCCAGTGGAGCGAAAAAATCCTAGCGATCGCTCAAAGAAGAGCCAGTCGGGGTCAACTAAAAAATGGTATCCAAACAGCTACTTTAGTACCAGAGGATACTCCGGTTTACAATAAAGCCCAAGCTGCAATAAAAAAATGGCAGAAAAAATAACTAATAGGGAATGAGAAATAGTTTTGATCCTATTGTTAATAATTTTTGTATCTAAGGCTCTTCTTAACTGAGATGATTTCTGAATATAATTTCACCAATGACAAGAGCACAAGCCTTGTAGCTCCTACAGTAAATTCGTAATTGCCTGGTAATTTTAATTCTTGAGATTCCCTTATATCCCCGATTTGTCAAAAAGTCGGGGAACTATATACGTTGAATCTAACAATACTGGGTTACATCTTCTCCACACTCATCTGCAAGATAGCAAAGGGCGCGAAAACGTAAACCTACAAACTCCTCATACAGGGGATTGAGTTTACACATCGGAGGAATGTGAAACAAAGTTTTACCAAATAATTGAATATCACGTTCAAAAGGGCATTGTGCAGGAATAAATTGACACAATCGTCGTGCTTGTTGTCGATCTTTTACTTGAATATGTTCTAACCAATATCGCAATGGTTTCAGTATTTTATCTATAAATCCAGGGCACTTTTGAGAGTGAAGCGAGTTGGCTGCGGCTTTACTAGATTTTGTTTGATGTGTCCGTACCCAACCAGCAAAGAATATCCTTGATTTGGTATTGCGTAATACCTTCATGCCTTACTCCTCTATTTCAATGAGGGTATTCATCTATCCGATGAACATCTACAACACGGCAATTACCTTGCCCGGAAGATTCTATTTCTGACAGAGCTCAAATTTCTTTGTTCTCAGTAGCTACTTGGGGTCAGAATTTTTTGGTTACTATGTCAGAATAACTGCATTCTTGCCGAAACTGGAACGGTAGTATCACCATCTTGTTTATATCTTTAAAAATTTAAAACTTTCTTCAAGACATCTATCTCAAGACATATATTCTCTTAATATGTTGCAACACTTTTGTAAAAATTTTATACAATTTTTCTGAAGTAGCTGTAAATACTGGTTAATGCAAGAGGAGAAGAGCTAACGATTTTGTTAATGTAATTTGCTGCAAACCATTGAATTAACCAAATTTGACACACGGACACACAGAATAGTGGTACTGATTGGGGAAACAATTCAGGTAAAATTTTTGAGTCATGGGGAGCAAATCATGCCCAGGAGAAGGCGCAACCAAATAAAGCCATAGTTAGCAGTATGATTGATGGCACTGTAAGAATACGAAAAAGTGGATAGTTTAGTGCTAAAACCATCCACCTGAGAATTTATCTATGTAGAGAAAGGCTATTATTGCGCTGTTTCTCTTTCCATTAATTTATGAAGCTACTTGTGCTGCAGTTCGAGTACGTCTTCTTCTACCATCAGTAACTTTAGCCGCGGGAGTCTCTGGAATTTGCATTAATAATGTCACAGTTGGTTGACATTGTAGCTCTCGCTTGAGAAAACGCATCAATTCCCGTTCTAGAATTCCTTCTAATCCACCCCAGTCAACTTCAGGACGCCCATTATCACTACCACTAGCAAATTCTGACCAACGGAAACTGAGGGTTTCTTCAATACGCTGCTGTACTAACTTTTGCAGTAGCGATAGCTCAATACAAGTTACCACACCCCGCAGGTGAATTTCTGGTTTTGCTAACAATTTACCATTCCAGTCAATTGCTGCGGCAACAGTGACAATACCCTCGTTCGCCATACTTTGTCTTTCCTGGAGAACTTTGGCACTCACCATACCGGAACTAGATGTGTCTACCAATTCAATACCGGAAGGTACTTTCCCTGCAACTTTAATAGACTCTTCGGTGAGTTCTACCACATCACCATTATTTATAATCACCATATTTTCGGCAGGTATACCCATGCTTTGAGCTGTTTGAGAATGCTTGATTAACATCCGATGCTCACCATGAACAGGTAGGAAAAATTTAGGCTTTGTCAAGGCAATCATCAACTTTTGGTCTTCCTGACAACCGTGCCCGGAAACATGTACCCCTTGGTTCCGTCCATAAATTACTTTGCCCCTTGCATCATCAATTTATCAATAGTATTGACGACAGCAATAGTATTTCCTGGAATCGGGTTAGCAGAGAATACCACCGTATCCCCTTCCCTAATTTTAATATGGGGATGTTCTTTCCTCGCAATCCGAGACAGTGCTGCCATATGTTCTCCCTGGGAGCCAGTGGTTAAAATTAACACGTCCTCGTCTGGTAAATTCCGCACCATATGCAGGGGTTTAAGTAGGTTGTCATCACACTTGACATAGCCAAGGTTGCGGGCATGGGCAATCAAGTTCAACATGGAACGCCCCACCACGGAAACAGTCCGATTATATTTTTGCGCCAGTTGCAAAATCATATTGATACGATGCACGCTGGAAGCAAAGGTGGTGACAAATAACCGTCCCTCAGCTTGACGAAAAACTCGCTCCAAGTTGGGATATACGGAACGTTCAGAAGGAGTAAACCCAGGAACTTCTGAGTTGGTGGAGTCACTCATAAGACAGAGTACGCCTTTCTCTCCATGTTCCGCTAATCTTTGTAAGTCAAAATGCTCCCCATCTACAGGGGTATGGTCAAATTTGAAATCCCCTGTGTGGATAACTACCCCTAATGGGCTAAAAATCGCCACACTAAAACTGTCAGCCATGGAGTGAGTGTTCCGCATATACTCAATCACAAAGGACTTACCAATACGGACTATGTCCCTAGGCATGACTGTATTTATTTTAGTGAGCTCGCGTACTCCAGCTTCCTCAAGTTTCCCTTCTAGCATTGCCATGGCTAATCTGGGGCCATAAATCACAGGAATATCAAATTGCTTCAGATGAAATGCTATGCCCCCAATATGATCTTCATGACCATGGGTAACAATCATTCCTTTTATTTTATGGCGATTTTCCCGGAGATAAGTTGCATCAGGCAGAACGATATTTACACCATGCATTCCATCAGTAGGAAAAGCTAATCCTGCATCTAACAGCAGAATTTCATCGTCATACTCGAAAACACAGGTGTTTTTACCAATTTCATGTAAGCCGCCTAAGGGAACTATTTTTAGTGCAGGTTTAGTTTCTTTTTTTGGTGCAGGTTTAGTTTCTTGTTTAGCCATTTTCTCCTGGGTTTGTTCTTGATAGTAGTTAATAAGTTTGCAAATTAGTAATCAAAAAAGACGAGCAATTAGATAAAGCAAGTCTAAAAACAGCCGATTTATAACCAGATGTTTAATTGAGTAATGTAATTAAATTTACAGTCACCAAGTCATATTCAGATATGTTAGTAGAAACACCAATGATTAATTAGCAATTGGATACAAGCACTCAAACTTTTGACATGCAAATAATTAGGTCTAAATTAGACTTAGCTCTTTCAAAACATTCTCTAACTCTTTGCTAATTGCTGATGATATCTCCCATAGTGGTGGGCGAGGAGAGCCTACTTTCCAGCCTTGAATTTCTAATGCTTTTTTCACTGGAATTGGGCTAGTAGTAGCAAACAATACTTTAAATAAAGGAAAAAATCGTAAGTGAATTTGACTAGCAAGGTTCGTGTCACCCTCACTAAAAGCCTTGATCATCTGTTGTAACTCTTTTCCTACCAAATGGGAAGCTACACTGACTACTCCCTTGGCTCCAATGGCAAGCATGGGAAGGGTTAAGGAATCATCACCAGAGTAAATTTGAAATTCTGGGGGTGCCAAACGGCGAATTGCACTTACTTGGTCTAAATTCCCACTTGCTTCTTTGATGGCAACAATGTTATCTATTTTTGCTAACTGAACAACAGTGTCCGAATTAAGGTTTTGCCCAGTCCGACCAGGGACATTGTACAGCAATAATGGTAATTCTGGAGAGGCTTGGGCGATGGCTTGAAAGTGTTGATATAGCCCTTCCTGCGGGGGCTTATTGTAGTAGGGAACTACCTGCAAAGCACCATGCACCCCCATTTTAGCTGCCTTTTCCGTTGCTGCGATCGCTTCCTTGGTGGAGTTAGAACCACATCCTGCGATGACTTTTCCTTTACCTGCAATCGCTTCCAGGGCAACCTGAAACAGATAATACTCTTCTTCCCAGGTTAGAGTGGGTGATTCGCCTGTAGTACCGCAAATCACTAGCGTATCTGTACCATTATCAACTAAATGTGCTGCTAAATTGCCGGCAACATCATAGTCAACACTACCGTCTGATTTAAACGGCGTAATCATTGCGGTTAGTACTCTACCAAAATCTACCACCCTTTTTCACTCCTAAATTACCCTCTTTCTTTTTCTCTAAGGTTT
>CBZS010000213.1 GCA_000613065.1 Richelia intracellularis
ACCGATTTTATGGTCAAATTTATTCTGTTTAATTAATTGAATTTTTAAATATATTTGTTCTGTACTCTATTTATTAATCATTATGATTCTTGTGTTTTTATTTTGCTTGTAATTCCTTTGTACTTCAAATTGAAGTGCGGAATGTGGGTATAATTCTTTCTGTTTGTTTTCTGGCTTGATTTCAGATGCCTAAATCTGTTGGATAGCTAATATCAATTGGCGCACAAGTCGCATCTAATATTAATTTACCTAGATTTGTTGGTTCTAAAACCTTTTGTGTTTCTTTTTTCGTCTCCTTCCTCAAAGCTCGCCTATTGTATTTTTTTACCATCATCTGATTGTACTTTTATTCACCAC
>CBZS010000214.1 GCA_000613065.1 Richelia intracellularis
AATAGCATAGTACTTAGAGTATAAACATTCATTTCTAATAAATTTACAAAATATTTCAATCAAATTTAATTGTGGAGAATAGCAAGGTAAATAACATAGTTGTATACCTACTGATATCGCATATTTTTGTACTAATTTTCACTTATGATATCTGGCATTATCTAGTACAATAACAATTGGTTTATTTAGCCCCAGATTAGCTAATTTAAATAACAACTCGCACAGACTTTCTGAATTAATATAAGTTTCATTTGTAATTGTAATTGGCGTTGCACAATCTCATCAATATCAATTGCAATGCAATTATTTATATTCAAGATTAATGATTTTCTCACACGACTTGGAAGGTTAACATTATCAAACACTACTGAAACAACGTGGTTTCGTTAAAATGGTATTTTCTTTCAGCCTCTAAAATCTTCGCTGTGCAAAGATTTTAGAGAAACCTTCCAGGAAACTATCCCACTAATAGCAGAAGGTAATAATATGCCTGTTGAGTAAGAGGGGTTATATCATCTGATGGCTGGAGGTTTTGAAGGACTGAGTAATTTGGAGTGGTCTTTGTTTGAGGATATTTTTCCGAAACTGCCAGAGAAACGCGAACGAGGAATGCCACATTCTTGATTTCGTTATGTACTCAATACCTTACTGTATATATTGATAACAGGGTGTCGTTGGTGTGACGTTCCAAAAGGAGAAATATGGGCATCAAAGAGCTGTGCACATCGATGGCTCAAACGTTGACAGTTGGACGGGACCTTAGAGGCTTTACAAGCATGAATATTGGGAATTGGACAAGAGAAAGGCTTAATCAACTGGAGTTATGGCGCCGTGGACGGGTCTTTTTGCCCCTGGAAAGGGCGGTGGTGATGGTGTTGCTTACGGTGGAAAAGGAAAGGGTATTTTAATACACACACACTCTTACTGAAGGCTGAGGAATGCCTTTATCCAATCGCACCACACCTGCCAATGGTAGTGAAACAAATCAGGTGATACCACTTCTAGACAGTGAAAGGTTAAGAGCAACAAACGCGGTAGACCCCGTAAACCCTGAAAGTGCTTGCTGCTGACAAAGGCTACGATTGTAAGGATAAGCGCGCTGCTTTACCTAGACGTGGTATTAGGCCGGAATGGCCCAAGCGGGTTTGGAAGACAAAGAAGAACAAGGGCACACCCATTAAAATTTCCTTCCCATCTGACAACAAGAACGTTGTTTGCCATGGTTTCAAAAAAAATATCGTCGTCTTGTTTGTTGTCACATGGGAAAGAATTTCAGCTTGTTTTGATGCTTTTTTGTCTCTTGCAACAATCCATATTTGGATTAACAATATTATATTAGTGGGATAAATTCAAGTTGTGTTCTCATTTGTCATGGTTTGTGTGTCACAAAAAAGGAGCCTGTTGCAGGCTCCCGAGGAAAATTGATTATGTAATTAAGATTACTTAACAGAAGCCTTCCCACCAGCTTCTTCGATGCGCTTTTTAGCATCTTCAGCAGCATCTTTAGCCATGGCTTCTTTGATGGGCTTAGGCGCAGACTCTACCAATTCTTTGGCTTCTTTCAAACCTAAACCGGTTAATTCGCGGACAATCTTTAGGATCGCAATCTTCTTGTCAGCAGGAACCTCTTCTAGAACCAAATCAAATTCGGTCTTTTCTTCAGCAGGTTCAGCACCAGGAGCAGCAGCACCAGGAGCAGCCATCATCATCATGCCACCAGCTGGAGCAGCAGCACTAACTTCAAAAGTTTCTTCGATTTGCTTAACTAACTCAGCAGCTTCTAATAGAGTTAGGGTTTTCAAC
Organism: Richelia intracellularis; assembly: GCA_000613065.1. Lineage (GTDB taxonomy): Bacteria > Cyanobacteriota > Cyanobacteriia > Cyanobacteriales > Nostocaceae > Richelia > Richelia intracellularis_B. The sequence continues at coordinate 1,804 of CBZS010000214.1, forward strand.
TTTTCTAAAATTTCATCAGTTACAGCAGACATTAATTATCTCCTTGAAAATTAAATTTTTTGGTTGTTAGTTCTTAGTTGTTAGTTGTTTTAATCATGAATAAAACAACTAACAACTAACTCTCAACTCATAACTAAGACTCAGCGCCGCCATTTTCCTTATCGGCATGAGCCTGTAAAGCACGGGCCAAGGAACTGGGAACTTCGTTGATGCCCACAGCAATCTTGGTAGCCAATGCATTGAGAGCTCCAGCGACTTGTGCCATGAGTTGCTCTTTGGATGGTAAATCTCCCAGAGCTTTCACGTCTGCTTGTTGCAACAGACGACCGTCCATGACTCCACCGCGAAGTTCAGTTTTCTTGGTAGCTTTTTGGAAAGCTTGGTATGCCTTAATTGCTGAGGAAAAATCTTCCTTCACCAACAAGAAAGCAGAAGAACCTTGGAGCAATTCCGACATTGGTTGCCAATTCTCATCATCTTGAATGGCAATGCCCATTAAGGTATTTTTAGTTACTTTACAAACTGCACCACTAGGACGCAGTTTGTTCCGCAATTCAGTTATTTCACTAACAGTTAACCCTTTGTAATCAATGATTAGAGCTAAGGTGGATTCACTGAGAGTCTTTTTGAGATCTGTTACAATCTCTTTTTTGTTTTCTAGGGTTCTGCCCATCTTCTTCTCACCTCCTTACAACTACTTGGAACTATTTATTCGTTAGTTGTTGGTTTAACTGCTATTTGCGAACGACCAGCCACCAGTAAAGCAATTAACCCCGACTTTAACGAGCCGGGGTTAACGATGAAGCGAAGTTTGTTATTTTAACTTTGAATCTGCTACCACAAGTTTGGGTAGAAGATTTCGTTAAATTTTTAACTAAACCTCGGCAGGAAATTAAGCTAGTTGCTCCTGCGGTCTCCGGCTATTACTTATTTAGATTTTAGATTATCAAAGATAATCAATTACTAGGCAGCTTCAGTTAATTTCAAATCGCGTAAGGCATTAATATCGACCCTAATAGAAGGTCCCATTGTGGAGGTAACGTATACTGTGCGCCAGTAACGACCCTTAGCACCAGCAGGACGGTTACGGTCAATGGATTCCTGTAACGCCTTCAAATTTACTAGTAAATCATCAGGAGTGAAGGATACTTTACCAAACATAACATGAACAATGCCTGTGCGATCGGCACGATATTCTAATTTACCTGCTTTAAATTCGTTAATCGCACCTACCAAGTCAGTGGTAACAGTACCACCCTTGGGAGAAGGCATTAAACCTCTAGGACCAAGCATTTTACCAAGCTTGGCTACTTTGGGCATCATATCAGGGGTAGCAATCAGCTTATCAAAGTCCATTCTACCCTTTTGGATCTCGTCGATTAATTCTTCGGAACCAAAAACATCAGCTCCAGCATTGCTTGCTTCCGTTACTTTTTCACCCCTGGCAATTACTGCTACCCGAATCGTTTGTCCAGTTCCTTTAGGTAAAACTACGGTGGTTCGTAACTGCTGGTCTGTATATTTAGGATCGATGCCTAAACGGATATGAGCTTCAGCCGCTTCCGTAAATTTTGCGGTTGCTGTTTCTTTCAGTAAACTGAGAGCTTCTAAAGGTTCGTAGTCTTTATCTTTTACTTTCTCTAATAGCGCCTGTAAACGACGCGATATTTTTTTGCCCATTGTTTTTATCTCCTGGGGTAATTAGCGAGGTTTCTCTCTCCCCCGATACAATTTTAGATTTTAGATTTCGGATTGAACTAGCAACACAAAATGCAAAAACTAGTTTGCCTAATCGCTAACAGTTACGCCCATATTTCTGGCGGTACCTTCAATGATTTTCATGGCTGCTTCAATGTCATTAGCATTGAGGTCAGGCATTTTTGTTTCAGCTATTTCCTGGAGTTGCGCTCTAGTAATAGAACCAACTTTCTTTTTATTTGGCTCACTAGAACCTTTATCAATCTTTGCTGCTTTAGTAATTAATACTGATGCAGGGGGAGTTTTAAGAACAAATGTAAAACTCCGGTCTTCATATACAGAAATTTCTACAGGAATTACCATTCCAGCTTTATCTGCTGTTTTGGCATTATATTCCTTACAAAACATCATGATATTTACGCCATGTTGACCTAGAGCGGGTCCCACAGGCGGTGCTGGGTTGGCTTTCCCTGCATTTAGAGCCAATTTAATCAGGGCTACAACTTTCTTCGCCATCTTTAGCTTTGTTTTTGAACTTGATTAAATTCCAATTCGACTGGTGTATCCCGTCCGAAAATTGAAAGTAAAGCTTTGAGTTTACTCCGTTCTGGGCTAACCTCAATGACCTCACCTTCAAAGTCCTTAAATGGACCTGATAGCACGATTATCTTATCACCCGTAGCCATGTCAATTTTGACAATTGGCTCTTGCTCGGTAGTTTGTTTGAATATTCTTTCTACCTCGCCGGGGGAAAGGGGTACGGGCTTAACGTGTCCGCGTCCTCTAGCTGTACCACGTTTTTGTTCTGCTCCCACAAAGTTAATTACGTGGGAGGTATTCCTAACTACCTGCCAGGAGTCATCATCCATAAGCATTCTCACCAATACATAGCCGGGGAAGACTTTTTCTTCTGTATGTTGGCGACTGCCATCTTTACGAATTTTCACTGCTGGGGTGTGGGGAATTTCCACCTGAATAATTCTATCAGCTACATCAAAAGTCTGGATACGCTGTTCGAGATTTGTTTTTACTCGTTTTTCACAGCCAGAAGCTACTTGTACCGCGTACCAACGAGCTTCTTTCAATGTGTTAATTGCGGTTTCTTTGGTCTGTTCCGACTGCAATGCCGAATTTTGACCTTCGTCTGCTGGAGCCATCAGAACACCTGTTTTGCTGCCCAAGTAAAGAATTGGTCTACGAAAAATATCAAGGATGAGGAGAGTGTCACCATTAGTAGTACAGCTGCTGACTCACTTACCAATTGTCTGCGGCTAGGCCAAACTACTTTTTCAAACTCTTCTTTCAATCCTTGGAAGAAGTTCGTTACACTAAACCCGTTTTTATTCTCAGGGACTTCTGCTTCATTTTTTTTTGCCACGTTAGTTTATCCCCCATACTCAATCAAATTATACTTCTCGTTAATTTATATCGATTAATATACAACTATTTAAGCTTCCGGAATGGAAGAAAAAGCTGTATTACTGACGACCTGCACTCTTATTAACAAGAGCCAGAGACCCTATACTCTCTTTACCAGGCTGAACTTAGTAACGAGGTTATGGAGGCTCAGCCCCCTAATATTATTGCGGTTAGTGCAAGTTGTGAGATAAAAAAAAATTAAACCCGGAATTAAAGTTGCTTACTGTCATATTAACAGTTAAAGCACTTATTTCGGGCTTAGTTAATCTTGAGAGCGCGCCCTGGAGGACTCGAACCCCCGACATCAGGTTTTGGAGACCTGCGTTCTACCAACTGAACTAAGAGCGCACAATTTATTGTGTTATTTGTTTACACTCCCACTAGTTTAGCGTAGTTTGGCGTTTTTAGGTACTTTTTTTAGAATTTTCAGGAAATACATAGCGGCGAGTGCCGCTTGATGTTGATTTTTCCTTGCATACCTTGGGTGTAATCTACAAAGGGCGATCAAATCTTTGTTTGATTCTGGTCGCTTTACCAACACGATCGCGTAGGTAGTAAAGTTTAGCACGTCTTACTTTACCACGGCGGATGACTTTGATTTTGTCAATCCGGGGGGAGTGTACGAGGAATACTCTTTCTACGCCAATACCTTGGAAGACACGACGAACGGTAATGGTTTCGTTAATACCACCATTACGCTTGGCGATCACAACTCCCTCGTAGGGCTGGACGCGAAATTTTTCGCCTTCTTTGATTTTGACCCCGACTTTTACGGTGTCACCCACATAGATTATGGGGAGATCGGATTTGAGTTGTTCCGCTTCTATGGAGCGGATAATTTCCTGGGCTTTCATAAGTCTTGTTCAAAACTCACAATCAACTATCATAAACTGACTACTGCTTTCCAGTCCAGTTATTTTACATGATGAATAGGGAATGGGAAAGGGTTGATAATTGATACCCAAAAATGTAAATTCATACTCCAAGTCAGCAATACATAATTTTTTATGCGAACGCTTGCTCTGATTAATTTGTTGTTTCCATATTTACAATGGGTAAAAATTTTCTGGAGAAAGGCTAATGACATTGCAACATATCAAAATAGGGGATATGTACCAAATAATTCCGTCTATAAATATCCGTAAAAGGATGATAGCCAGAAAAGTTCTTTCTATCTATCCATCCAGATTTAAAGTATTTATCTATAAACTGTCTGTATAATAGGCAGATATTGATGATATCCGTAAAAATTATTGATTTTATGACTAAATTGCCTGTGATGTTTTATTAAAAAAAATTATTTTTGGTGTGATAGAAAGAAAGTTTCCGTCTAAATAAATAATTAGGGTGTACATACATAATTAAGAATCGAGGTATTCATGAAAGGGCGTTGCATAAGTGCGGGATGATTTCACTAAATTTTCAACGATTTCTCAATGGTTTCAAACGCTAATTCATCCCGCACTTATACGCCCATGAAAGTTGTTCATGATGGAGAAATAGATGTCCACTACAGGCTAGTTCTACATGAAACCCAGGAGTCAG
>CBZS010000215.1 GCA_000613065.1 Richelia intracellularis
TAAAGAACCCAGGGGTCAAACAGCCTCAGCACCCCTCATGGTCCATCTAGCCCCAGTGAGATCCATCCTGTCTTTAATCAGGTGGCGACAAGCACCCTCAATCACCCCCGTGGCAATGGGGAATGCAGCTTTTAAGTAATCGTCATATTTGAGGTATTTGGCATTGTTAAGTAAATATCTAGCACAGGTATCCACGGGTTTACCTTCTTGGGGGGGTGAGTTTGGGTAAAGTCGCACTCCGGCCCATACCTGGGGCAACTGAACTTGATTTACCTTCAAGGATAAGCTGTAAACGTTTGTTCACCCAAGTTTCTGCCTGTGTTGAAGTCTGAGAATAAAAGACAAATGCAGCTTTCCACAAATACTCAATCACATGGATAATATCCATGTCTTAGTCCATGAGAATATTGCTGTGCTGGTAGATTAAACTCCCCATCCAAAGGAAATAGCGTATTTATCTTTCTTCCTCCATAACCGACTCTATTGGCGATTACTATGCCAAATAATGTGGTCAATTTCCCCGACAATTTTTTCTTGTGTGTTCTGTTTACTGAGTCTGTGCCTGCACACTCTCCCTCTATTTCATCTTGACTGCGTTTATCAAAATATCTTTGTTTGTAACAACCGTCTCAATAGTTCGTATCGATTCTTAAGTAACTTACTCTCTATCTGGGAGTGTTCTAACCCACAAATGCTGTCTGAGTCTAACCAACTAACTATCTGTTCAAATAGTTCTCGTGCTTGTGACCAAAACATACCTTGATTTGATTTAGATTTACAAATTGATAGAACAAGTACACATACATTTGAGGGGAACCAATTACGTTTATGGGTTACAGCTATTGCCTACATTTTACTGAATAACCTGCGAGAAAAGTGCTTAGTAAATACAGAATGAAAAAATGTAACAATTGGAACTATACGCACAAA
>CBZS010000216.1 GCA_000613065.1 Richelia intracellularis
AAGTATGAGAAAGTTTAGCCATGATTCTATTCAAGCTAAATGTTCTTTTCCCTTGCCCAAACTTTCCCTCAATACTATTACGAATCCTCTCAGATTCATTTGCTTGTCTTTTTTGTTCTTTACTCACATTAGCTGGAGGTCTCCCCAAAGGTGGACCACTCATTTTAATCCCTCGTTTTTTACACCAAGCTCTGTTTTCTCTAGTCCGAGAAATTTTATCTAGATGAACAGATTCCGGATAAGAACCAGTGTAGTGTTTAAAACCTTCTACTTGTGTTTTTAAGTCTGCTGATTCATTAAAGTTATCCCAACTAATATGGTCTAAGAATACATATCCGTCAAAATAACTAGCCGATAATTTCGCGCCAAATTCTACGGATTGTCTGGCTTTCCCTCTGAGAAGAGGGCGGATGTGTGGTTGGTTTAGACTCACAATCGCGTCTGATATGCTTTGTTTTTATTTTCATATAACCATAACTGTTGACGATAGACTTCTGTGACCACTAACAACATCTTATATTGTCTTTTGGTTAAAGCTGATAATGTTGCTCCTAAACTGATTAGACCCTGAATATGAGATAGGTTTATTTTAATATATTGAAGTTGTCTTTTTATGGCTTTACTTCTCTGTTTGTGCGGAGGAGGACTTTTTTTTGCCACTACTATATAGTCTTTTATTGCCAATTCTCGATAAGTCCTTGGCTTTTTATCTAATCTTCCCTTTATCTGTTCATAAAGAGAATCTATAATTCTTTCTGTTTGTTTTCTGGCTTGATTTAATATGCCTAAATCTGTTGGATAGCTAATATCAATTGGCGCACAAGTCGCATCTAATATTAATTTACCTCGATTTTTTTGTTCTAAAACCGGCGTTGCATAAGTGCGGGATGATTTCACTAAATTTTCAACGATTTATCAATGGTTTCAAAGGCTAATTCATCCCGCACTTATGCAACGCCCTTTTTCTCTTTTTTCAGCAAAACCTAAGTATTCTGAAGTACAACGACTCGCAATCACATCTGCTAGGGCTAACCCCAATAATGGACTAAATTTAAACCCTTGTCCAGAAAAGCTAGACATTACTGATGGATTGCTCTTTGGCTTACTAGAAAAAGACTCTTGGAGAGCGACGGTGTAAAAACAGGTACAGGTATCGAGAAAATGATAACTTTGAAAATAAATTATGAAGTCTTCACTGTAATTGATTATATAGCACTACACATTTAGGTAAATACGTGATATGACCTTATAAACTATACACAGTCAAGTTTAGGCTTTTGAATTTTGACTTCCGCGTAGCGGTACATATGGTAGTAACTTCAACTTATGCAAAAGATGCCAGGATTGTTTATTTTTTGGCAATGGGTTAAACCATGAGGGGTATGAACCCCCTACCAACAAATAAACTATTTGCTTAAAATGAGGCTTCCACAAAAAAACACACAACAAGCGCCAGCTTTTGCACCGTATTCCCTGGCGCTTTTTATTTGGGTGCGACTCTTTTGGTAGTACGGAGTATGATATAAGAGCCTATCCCAGTAATATGATTTTGTTAATCCAAATATGGATTGTTGCAAGAGACAAAAAAGCATCAAAACAAGCTGAAATTATTTCCCATCTGACAAGAAGACGACGATATTTTTTTTGAAAGCATGGGAAACAACGTTCTTGTTGAAAACGTGGGACGGAAATTTTAATGGGTCTGCCCTTGTTCTTCTTTGTCTTCCAAACCCCCTTGGGCCATTGCGGCCTAATACCACGTCTACGTAAAGCAGCGCGCTTATCCTTAGAATCGTAGGCTTTGTCAGCAGCAAGCACTTTCAGGAGTTTACGGGGTCTACCGCGTTTCTTGGTGTTAACCTTTACACTGTCTAGAAGTGGTATCACCTGATCTGTTTCACTACCATTGGCAGGTGTGGTGCTATTGGATAAAGGCATTCCTGAGCCTTCAGTAAGAGTGTGTATTAAAATACCCTTTCCTTTTCCACTGTAAGCAACACCATCACCACCGCCCTTTCCTGGGGGAAAAAGACCCGTCCACCGCGTCATAACTCCAGTTGATTAACCCTTTCTCTTGTCCAATCCCCAATATTCGTGGTTGTAAAGCCTCTAAGGTCCCGTCCAACTGCCAACGTTTGAGCCATGGATGTGCAGAGCTCTTTGATGCCCATATTTCTCTTTTTGGAACGTCACACCAACGACACCCTGTTATCAATATATACAGTAAGGTATTGAGTACATAACGAAATGAAGAATGTGGCATTCCTCGTTCCCGTTTCTCTGGCGGTTTCGGAAAAATATCCTCAAACAAAGACCACTCCAAATGACTCAGTCCTTCAAAACGTCCAGCCATCAGATGATATAACCCCTCTGACTCAACACGCATATTATCACCTTCTGTTATTAGTGGGATAGATTCAATAATAATAAATGACAAGTCAACCAGAGTAGTATTGACAGCCAAAAATGTACTTGATGGAATTGGCTTGTAAAAAGTGAAAAAACAGGAACAGTTCCACACCCTATCCAAGGATCTACATCAAATCAAGGTATGTTTTGGTCACAAGCACGAGAACTATTTGAAGAGATCGTTCGTTGGTTAGACTCAGACAACATTTGTGGGTTAGAACACTCCCAGATAGAGAGTAAGTTACTTGAGAATGGATAGGAACTATTGAGACGGTTGTTACAAAAAAAGATATTTTGATAAACGCACTCAAGATGAAATAGAGGCAGAGTGTGCAGGCACAGACTCAGTAAACAGAACACACAAGAAAAAATTGTCCCGCAAATTGACCACATTATTTGGCACAGTAATCGCCAATAGAATCGGTTATTGAGGAAGAAAGATAAATACGCTATTTCCTTTGTATGGGGAGTTTAATCTACCAGCACAGCAATATTCTCATGGACTAAGACAGGGATATTATCCATGTTATTGAGTTTTTCTGGAAAGCTGCATTTGTCTTTTATTCTCAGACTTCAACACAGGGAGAAGCTAGGGAGAGCAAACGTTTACAGGTTATCCTTGAAGGTAAATCAAGTTCAGTTGCCCCAGGTCTGCGTCGGAGTGCGACTTTACCCAAACTCACCCCCAAGAACGTAAACCCGTGGATACCTGTGCTAGATATTTACTTAACAATGCCAAATACCTCAAATATGACGATTACTTAAAACCTGGATTCCCCATTCCCACGGGGGTGATTGAGGGTGCTTGTCGCCACCTGATTAAAGACAGACAGCATGGATATCACTGGGGCTAGATGGACCATGAGGGGTGCTGAGGCTCTTTTACCCCTGGGTTCTTTATACATCAGTGGCGATTGGGATGAGTATTGGCAGTTTCATCTACAACAAGAACATAAACGCAATCACCAGACTTTGTACTCTAGTGGTATTCCTTTGAGCAAGCAAGTTCTCAAAGCAAAGCTCGTTGTTCTACTACCCCTCCAGCTCTTCCAATACCTGTCTAAGTTACACTCTCCGTCTTACTAAAAGAGTCGCACCCTTTTTCTTTTAGCTACTAAAACTATATCTTGGGGATTTTGGAAAATGTAAATCAAAAATAAAGTTTGATGATTCTTGCCACTTTGGCAACCCTTTGGCTATAACTCTGAATATTCTGTAGAAACTACTGCTTTCCAAGGCAACATCCTGCAAAATCTAAATCCTCCTCTCCCCAGTCATGTACTGGGGTGTTTTATTGCTACTTAGATTTTGGTCAATAAGGCTTAGATATTTCCACCAGCACCTTGGAGATATGTCTTCCTGTTTATCGGGATGTGATCATCAGGTAGGTGGGGCCTAGTGAGTATCCACCTCAAATCAAAGTAATAGTTCCAGATTCTAACTCTCTGAGCAGATCTACCCTAAATATTAATTTAGCGATGAATTAACCGTATCGTCGCCAATTGTCTGAGAATTTAAGACTAACTTGCAGCGGGGTAGTATATTGGCGTTGCTGGATATGTATATTTTTTGCTCCTGTAACCATGGCCTTTTGTAACTGAATATGAGATAAATTGGTTCCTAAGAAATTAGTTACCATGAGATTAGCACCACACAGGCTGGCTTCATGGAAATCTACCTGTTGTAAATTAGCTCCCATCAGGTTAGCACCATTCAGATTGGCAAAGAATATTTCTGCTTCATCTAATTTAGCCCCATTGAAATTTGCCTGTTGTAAATTAGCTCCATTCAGTTTTGCCTTTTGGAGATTGGCTCCAATTAAACCTGTCGTTTTTAACCTAGCTTTATTTAAATTCGCCGATTGGAAATTAACAAGAAATAGCTTGGGTCCAGAAAAGTTAGTAAGCTTGAGGTTGGCTTGCTGTAAATTGGCTTTGTAGAGATTTGCTTGTTGCAAATTAGCTCCACATAAATGAGCTCCAGAAAGATTTGCTGATCGCAAATTTGCATCTTTAACTAAAGCTCGATTCAGAGTCGCTGCACTGAGGTTCGCTCCGTATAAGTTAGCAGATTGTAAATTAGCTTGTTCAAGGTTGGCAGAAGCAAATATGGAAGGTAGCATATTTGCTTCTGCCAATACTGAACGAGCCATATCCGCACCACTAAAATTCGATGAGCGGAAATCTACCCCTTGGAAATTACTTTGTGTCAAATCGGCCTTACTAATATTTATATCCCGTAAGTCTAGTTTGACTCTAGTAGAATCTTTGCTAATATCACGCCTACCAATTACTTGCAAACCAGCCTGAATATCGGTAGGGAGCTTAACAAAATCCTCTCTCTAATACGTAAATTACCCCTGTTTTACTTGCCACATCTTCTGCACCAAGTAGAGCGTTCGCCTGATTCAATCTTTCTGTAATTGCCCTATCTTGAGGTATCTGGGCATCTTTCAGTTTGACACCCATATTCTTGCTGACAGCTTTGGTATACTTTAAACGGCTAAAACTTTGACTTTTTGAAATATCTGAAACTCGAGAGTAAATAAGCTGTTAAACTTCTTCTGCTTATCAGTATTAGCGGTAGCAATGCAGTTAGATATTGCTACCGCTAATACTGCAAAATTAGCATAGTACTTAGAGTATAAACATTCATTTCTAATAAATTTCCAAAATCTTTCAATCAAATTTAATTGTGGTGAATAGCAA
>CBZS010000217.1 GCA_000613065.1 Richelia intracellularis
TACCAAGCCACCAACAATTGCCGTCGCAGAACTACCCAAACCCCTAGCCAGGGGGATACCAAGGTTGATTTCTATATTTACTGGTGGTGGTGTTTGGTGTATATGTTCGTATAGCTTGACAAAAGCTTGGTATAGTAAATTACTACTATTGGTTTTTACCCCCTCTGCTTCAGGGCCCGTCACAGTAATAGAAAACTCTCCGCGATCGAGACGAGTAAATTTAAACTCATTACCCAGAGTTAAAGCAGCACCAATACAATCAAAACCTGGCCCCAAATTAGCAGTTGTGGCGGGGACAGAAAGGATTATGCAAGAAGCAACAGACATCTGTAAATTTCCTAATCAATCAACCAGCATCCCATGTAATTGATTGATTTGCTCAAAATTTATTCACTACAGGACTTACCCAAATAGATCGGAAAGTATACGATAATTGCCTAAGCGTTGTTTATTTTGATAAAAATATCCGTCATTGCTAAATCAGGGGATGATTTCAGTAAATTTTCAACGATTTATCAATGCTTTCAAACGCTAATTCATCCCGCACTTATGCAACGCCAAATATCATTGTAGTTATGGGAGAATCTAATCGTAAAAAAGATGTTAACAAAAATTTAAGCGGAAGAATTCTATGACAAATTTGCTGATAATTATGACTTGGTACTGAAGGATTCTAATTACAATGTACAGTATATCAATGAAGCAGCTAAAATATTCCACAGATATAATCACCATCAAGGCAGTGTTTTAGATATGACTTGTGGGACAGGAGCCTTGAGTGAATTTTTGCTTAGTGATTTTGAATATACAGGGATTGATATTTCAGGTAAGATGCTTGATTTTGCAGCTCAAAGGGGTTATAAAACCATCCATAAGTCAATTAAAAGGGCTCTAGCTGAAATTGATAAGCAGTCCTATTATTTTTTTTTTGGGGTTCATTACTGTGTGTTGAAGATGCTGCAAGAATAATCAAACATATGAATAGGATTGCTCACAAAACTATTTTAATCAGCCTCCATGAGACAACAGAAGAATATGCTCAGAACGTTGTTGTTCCAGTTTTTGACCACTCAAAAATTTCCACATAAGATGCGACCGAAGATTATTTTATTGTGGGTTGGACTTCTCCAACCCAAGGAGTTTTAATCCGAACTAGCATGATTTACATTGAACAAAAAAGCTTTAACTTCCAAGAGTAAACCCAGTTGTATATTCATTTCAATTGATTTCCCTACTGGGAGCCGGAATTCTCTTTAGCCCCACCACAAAACTTTTACAGTTCGCGCTACACGAACAGCTAGTTATTATTAAACTGAAGTTCTCCCTTTAACTAAAAACGAAATCTATCCATAGTGAAACTTACAGAGATTTCAAGTCCAATCTTACTGGCTACAAATCATGCTAATTCCGAGAAAATATATTGCTCTTTCTTGTATCGCTGTAGGCGGAATAATCTTCTCAAAAACGAAGGATTTACTACCAATTGTTGTAGAAATTGTATTTTTAACAATTTTAGCTAAATCATCCAATAAAGTTTGGAAGCTATGAACGGGCAAATTCTCTGAGGTACGCTTTTTTCCCCTTGATTTTTAGCTTTTTCGCTCTTTTTGGCAGGAGATACAACAGACTCTTTTCTCGCTGCTCCTGCTTCCCAATGTTCTTCATCAAAAAGTATTGGAGCTAAAAGTTTTCCCATATGCCATTCTACATCATAATAAGACAACATACATAGAAAAATATGGGCTTTTACACGTTCGGCTGTATAGTGGTAAATTGGACAAATTTTTAACTCAACAGTTTTATAACTACGGAAAGCTTGTTCTACTTGTGAGAGATTTTTATCGGCTTTTACCGTATTCGTAGCAGATAATGTTTCTTCATCCAAAGATGTACGAATTATATATAAACCATCCAATACTGCTTCTGCATCAATTTTTGACTGATTTATCTGATATTAAAAACTCTTCTCTTGTATCTCAATTATGAAATGTTTTTCAACATTAAATTTATTTATAACTTTACCTACTCTTACACCAATCTTATCCTCCCCTTTTAGTGGAGGAGCCTTTCTCGAACTTGCTGCAACAATTTTATCTAATTCCTTTTCTGTTGCTTGTAATAATTATTCTCTATTTTTCTTTCTTTTTGCTGCCAATAAAATATTTAGACAAACTATTAATCTTTACCCTGGATAATATTCGCTTTTAATTGATGCTAAATTTCATTAATCAAACAGAGCTAATTGAATAGCTGATTGTTATACTAGTTTATTGATTTGAGGCGCTCGCTCTTAAAGCCCTAATTCACTCTAAACCTTCTTTATCTTTTAAGTCTTCTCGAATCCTTGCTTGAGTCATCATTCCATGGTCTCCGACCCAGACTACTCTCTTAATACCAAATCTCGAGCTTACCTTATCTATTTGATTAGTAAATGTCTTTGGGTCGGATGTATTTACCTCAAATATTTCTATTGCTATTGGACAACGTTTATCATTACATAATAGGCCACATACTATTTGTAATTTACCACTTTTTTTCTCACGATTCTAAGCATATTTTGCTAACGGACAAGCTTTTCCTTCTAAATATGTAGAAGTAACTTCATATAGAACCAAACATCATTCGTTCATATGAAGTTTTCCAAGATGATTTTCAATTTATCCTTGGGGTTCCAATAAAAAATCCATCGCCAAATATAATTCATCCTCATCCGCTCCTTCTAATCCTAAAACTTCCCCTAAACTGGAGAAAAAAGTTTCTCCATCTAGCCCTCTTGCTGTTGCTAATTTAGAAGCTGGTTTGACAATAGGCGCCACTATCATAGCCTCAATTATTCTTCTTCTGGTGTTTTAACTATGAATTAAGCTATCTAATCCTAACTTTCTTAAGCTTGATAGTGTTGCCGCCACATGACTATGAAGACGGCTACGAATGATTTTAAATATTTCTTCTAAATTTTCTAGGACTTTACCTCCTTTAAGCAGAATTTTTAAATGATCTAGCGTTTCTGAAGGCAGTTTTGAAAGATTTGGAAGGTTACCTTTACGAACTTTTCCCTCCTCAGGGTATGACTCGCGAAGCAGAACGGCTGGGGGAGAGTTTCTGTTAGGAATACGTTCTATATACATGACTACAATTATGTCATCTTTTTCCCTCATAAAATTAAGCGAATGTTTTATCACATGGGTACAGTTCTGTTGTGTAAAAACCCTCAAGCTTTCGAAGGTTAAAGTTTAAAGGTCTGTTTAGTACATATGCTCCGGGGCAACTTCAGATTAAACAGAAAAAAAGGGCGTTTCATAAGTGCGGGATGAATTAGCGTTTGAAACCATTGAGAAATCGTTGAAAATTTAGTGAAATCACCCCCTGATTCAGCAACACAAAAAAAAGGACTAGGAAAACCATCCAGTCCCGATAAAAAAGCGGGCTAACCGCTAGCGATGCAAGTCAACCCGTGCTGCTTTGGGAACGCGTAACAGAAATTTATTGTAGAACCAACTTTACATTGGCATTCTGCAAGCCGCGTTGCTTAACTTCACTTAGGGTCTTGTTAACGGCATACTTTTGATTGATGGAGTTGATCAACTCAGTTTGATTATGCTTCTTAGCAACACCCCATAAGTCTGCAATTAGGTCAAAAGAACCATCGCTGTTGCGAGACCAACCTAAGTCATACTCGCCTTCTAAAACAGCAACAATGTCGCCACGAACGCGTTGACCATTATAACCACGGACATCTGCCTCGGTCTTTACAGAAATACCAAGGTCACGTAGGGAAGAGGTGAGGATTTCAGCGTCGGTGATTTTGGTACGCAGAGTGCTAAAATGAGACATTTTGGTTTCCTCCAGAGAAGAAGATTGAGAAAAAGGACAACGTTTTTTAGATAACACCGCGTTCATAAGGACGCGACTTTTTTGAGAACTGCTAGCTGGTTTGGCTAGCCTATCCCCCTGTGGTAGCAGAGGAAAGCTTTTAGAACTCCATGCGCTGATATTCAGCAACGGAGGCTGCGGCGGGTCTTGCCCGCTGTCTTGCCCAGTCTCGCAAGGCTGTAACCTGTTCTTGCATCGTTCGAGACAGTGGCAATGTAGCTTTGAGCGCAGCAATAATATCTAGTTGGGCGAACTCCCGATCTTGGGCAAAAGCCTCGTACATTGCCGCAACAATCGCTTGTTCAATTTCTGCTCCAGAGAAGCCATCGGACATATTCGAAAGTTGTTTTAAGTCGAACCGAGATATATCTCCCCGACGCTTACCTAGGTGAATTGTGAAAATATCTTGTCGTTCCTCAGGGGTGGGTAAATCCACGAAGAAAATTTCATCAAAGCGTCCTTTCCTTAAAAACTCCCCAGGCAAACGCTCAACTCGGTTGGCTGTTGCCATGACAAATACCGGAGACTTTTTCTCTTGCATCCAAGTAAGGAAAGAACCAAATATCCTACTGGAGGTGCCGCCATCAGAATCACCAGAACCAGCACTACCAGCAAAGGATTTATCCAATTCATCAATAAACAATATCGCCGGAGATATAGATTCTGCTGTTTTTAAGGCATTACGTAGGTTAGCTTCACTTCGCCCTACCATGGAGCCATCATAGACTCGCCCCATATCTAATCGGAGTATAGGTAAACCCCACAAGCGGGAAGTGGTTTTAGCAATTAGAGATTTACCACACCCAGGAACTCCTAAAATCAACATTCCTTTTGGTTGGGGTAGTCCATATTCTCTTGCCCTCTCTGTAAAGGCATTAGAACGTTGTTTTAACCATTTCTTTAATTCTTCTAAACCACCAACCCCATCAATTGTTTCATCCTCTTCGATATACTCTAAGATGCCGTTACGCCGGATTAATTGCTTTTTCTCAGATAAAACTATATTGACTTCATTTTCCGTCAATCGCCCGGAAGTGACCTGTGCCTTACGGTAGACTTTTTCCGCTTCATCCTTAGTTAAACCTAAAGCCGCTCGTAAAAGTTTCTCCCGTGCATCTGTTTCTAACTTTCTTCCGCGATTAGTTAGAATATGACCATTTAAAACTTTATTCAAATCTCCCATATTAGGTAAAGGAAAATCAAGAACCACAACTTCCTTTTCTAACTCGATGGGAACTTGTTGAATGGGTGACATTAATATAATATTCTTCTGCCTATTTTTAAAGCTAGCGATTGCGTCTCGCAATGACCTAGTAATAGCAGGGGAATCAATGAAAGGATGTAAGTCTTTAAGAATAAATATACCTGGCTCTTTCTGCCGAATAATCCAATCAATTGCTGCCTCTGGGGAAGTCGTATTGTGTTGAATTCCATGACGGTTTTGACCGGGCTCATCGGCACGTTCTACTGTAAGAATGCCGTTAGTTACTGTCCATGTAAATACTCGTTTTTGAGGCTTTAACTCTTCTTTAACAATTTTTAATATTGCCTGCTCAGACCGCTCTTCCTCAGAGGTCACAAGGTAGATTAGAGGGTATTGAGCTTGAATGAGAATACTGATCTCTTCTTTTTTCATACATCAACCTACTTGATACCTAGTAAAAGACAGTACAGATATCGTTATCAATTAATTAAAAATTTTTAGATTTTATGAATAATTTAGTAACTTATAAATCAAAAAGTTTATAAATTAATAAATCAAAACCCACATCTAGCAGGGAACTAGTTCTCCCTCATCCTGAGGAATCTTCTCATTTTCCTGCTCTTCTAAAAGAATAGACTCTTGAGTAACTACACCTGGTTGATTACCCAACGCTACCAACTCACGTTCGCGAATCAGTAAGGAACTATCACAAGTAGGACAAGAATAAACTCTGTGGGCTCTCCCATATACAGCTTCTGCTTCATCGACTAATTCAGAATTCGCTAAGTAGAAACCTAGAGCGCGTTCTGCCAACTCTGACATCGGCTCAGAATCAACGGCAGAACGGACTTTCAACCTTTTGTGCAGTTCTGGTGATAAATACAAAGTGACCTTTTGCTTAGTTTGCATATAACTCTTTTCTGGTCTTACCCGGGTATGTATCTTACATTATCGACTCTCACATTCGTTGTCAAGACAGCAAAACGTTTTGACGGCTTTTTTGTTATTGTTCTTAATGTTTCATCATTTAATACAACAATTGAAAAAAAAAATCAACCGTAAATACCTTTATTCTGAATAAACAAAGGGTAACAAGAGCATTAAAAATGCCATATAATGATATAAACCCTGTATAAAAATTGTTAGCAGTAAATGAAAATGAAGAGGTAAAAAAATAATAGTATCTTTGTCTATATTAATGTTATTAGATTTTCTAAAAGTTTTTTGGCAAAGGTAATAAGTGAGGAATGTAAGTATTGACAAGGCTAATTATTTTGATTTGGTTAATTGTTTGTTCCGTTAATGTAAATAATATTTATCACATATAAATTTATGACGAATCCCATGACAGAAACTTTAAAAACAAGTTGCACATGGAGTCTCTATGGATTCTTCCTCTACTTGACTTGGGGATGTTCTACACAAAATTTACAAAGGTATGAAAATGCTTGGAAAATATACAAAAATTATCGTTATGGTTTTGAATTCCCCTACCCTAGTAATTGGCAGGAAATGAGGCCAGTTAATGGCGATGGAATTATATTTATTTCACCAACAAAAAACTCAGTTAAAATTATTGCTTGGGCCGGTAATCAGCTTTTCAGTCATACTAATAGGGATAGAAATACCAGAATATCTACCAATCCAAATTTTAAAAATGTTCAGGGAATATCTGGAGTGATGACAATAGAAACAGGAGTCACAGAAAGTATCATTACCCTCAAATTTGCTCGAAACCAGATAAAATACTATTGGCAGGGGAAAGCACCCAGCCAAGAATTTGACGACTACTACCGATTTTTTCACTACATAGCCCAAAATTATCGACTATCCGAAGACAGATGATAGATACCAGTAAACAGTAGGAATTAAGGCATTTTCCCAGGCTTGATAATTCCCTAAATTAGTGGGTGAGTCACTTTTACTTTTTATACTCTCCCATCTTTAGTGGTTGAGAGGGTACATAAACCTGATAGATTTAGCTATCAGCGAGTATAAACTGGTAAAAATGAAAGTCCTGGTTATAGGTGGCGATGGTTATTGCGGTTGGGCAACCGCACTTTACCTTTCCAATAGAGGTTTTGAAGTAGCAATTCTTGACAGTTTGGTGCGTAGGCATTGGGATCATGAAATAGGAGTACAAACTCTAACTCCCATAGCGCCAATTCAACAACGTATCCAGCGTTGGAAAGACTTAACTGGTAAATCCATCGATTTATTTGTTGGTGATACCACGAACTACGAATTTTTACAAGGGGCATTACACAAATTTGAACCAAATGCGATCGTGCATTTTGGCGAACAGCGTTCAGCTCCATTTTCCATGATTGACCGCGAACACGCTGTTATGACTCAGGTTAACAATGTGGTTGGGACATTGAACCTGTTGTATGCCATGAGGACAGATTTCCCTGACTGTCATTTAGTGAAGTTGGGAACCATGGGAGAGTATGGTACCCCCAATATAGATATTGAGGAAGGGTATATCACTATTGAGCATAATGGGCGTAAGGATACTTTACCCTATCCCAAACAACCTGGTTCCATGTACCACTTGAGTAAGGTGCATGACAGTCATAACATCCATTTTGCCTGCCGCATTTGGGGATTGCGAGCAACGGATTTAAACCAAGGGATAGTCTATGGTGTCTTAACAGAAGAAACGGGTATGGACGAGATGTTAATTAACCGCTTGGATTATGACGGGGTATTTGGTACAGCTTTAAACCGTTTCTGTATTCAAGCAGCAATAGGACATCCTTTGACTGTTTATGGCAAAGGCGGACAAACCCGTGGTTTATTGGATATTCGGGATACAGTACGCTGCATTGAAATTGCCATTAATAATCCTGCTAACCCTAGTGAGTTTCGTGTGTTTAATCAATTCACCGAGTTATTTAGCATCAATGACCTAGCTGTGATGGTGAAAAAAGCCGGTACAGCCATGGGATTAAATGTACAAATTAAAAACCTAGACAATCCTAGGGTAGAACTCGAGGAGCATTATTTTAATGCTAAGAACACCAAGTTGCTGGACTTAGGTTTACAACCCCATTACTTATCGGATTCTTTGCTTGATTCCTTACTTAACTTTGCGGTTAAATACCAGGATCGAGTGGACAATCAGCAGATTCTGCCAAAAGTCTCCTGGCATAGAAACTAAAAGAGTTAGAGGGAACAGGAGAGCAGAGGGAGCAGGGGAGAGACAATTCTTCTTATTTCCCACACTCCCTTGTTCTTTCCCTCATTTCCCGTTCTACTAACGCTCACAGCAAAACTTTTCCTTCTCCACTGCTGAGCGGGATAATTTCTTCAGAGTTACTTCGTAAATATTTTTATGAAAATTGCCCTATTCACTGAAACCTTTTTGCCTAAAGTAGATGGCATTGTTACACGCCTGAGACATACTGTTGAACATTTACAACGCCAAGGCGATCGCGTATTAGTCATTTGTCCGGATGGCGGTATGAGTGAATACAAGGGAGCCAAGATTTATGGAGTATCTGGTTTTCCTCTACCTCTATATCCAGAGTTGAAGATGGCATTGCCCAGACCTGCAATTGGTCAAGCATTAGATGATTTCCAACCGGATTTAATTCATGTGGTAAATCCAGCAGTGTTAGGTTTGGCTGGTATTTTCCATGGCAAGTTTAATAATATTCCCTTGGTTGCTTCTTACCATACTCATCTACCCCAATACCTGCAACACTATGGCTTAGGGATGCTAGAAGGATTTTTATGGGAATTACTCAAAACCGCACATAATCAAGCAGCTTTGAATTTGTGTACTTCTACAGCCATGGTAGAAGAACTGAGTAGCCACGGGATAGAAAGAGTCGATTTATGGCAACGGGGAGTTGATACCGAAACATTTCATCCCCAACAAGCCTCTGAGGAAATGCGAAGGCTTCTCTCCCAAAATCATGCAGAAAGCCCATTATTACTCTACGTTGGTCGTTTATCTGCTGAGAAAGAAATAGAACGCATCAAGCCGATTTTAGAGGCAATTCCTAATGCTCGATTAGCATTGGTAGGTGATGGTCCCCATCGTCAGGCTTTAGAAGAACATTTTGCCGGCACTAACACCCATTTCGTGGGTTATTTAATTGGAGATGAATTAGCCGCAGCCTTCGCCAGTTCAGATACCTTTATTTTCCCTTCCCGAACCGAAACATTGGGATTGGTTTTATTAGAAGCCATGGCCGCTGGTTGTCCTGTGGTAGCAGCCCGTTCTGGAGGTATTCCTGATATTGTTACTGATGGAATGAATGGGTATCTTTTTGAGCCGACTTCTGGGCATGAAGGCGCGATCGCCGCTACCATGAAATTGTTACAACAGACACAGGAACGCGATATAATACGTCAAAGTGCCCGGCAAGAAGCAGAAAAATGGGGATGGTCATCTGCCACACGTCAGTTACAAAGTTACTACCGCCAAGTTGTTTATACTGATTCGGTTAGGGTAGCATAATTTGTGGCAATAAGATAAGGAAATAAAAAGACAAGGGAATAAGGTGAAGTAACTACCATTCCCTGTTCCCTATCCAATCCAAAATCTAAAATATAAAATTGAATGACACTTCCTAATTCTGGTAGCGTGTTGGCTACATTAACGGAACTGATCCAAGTTAATCGCACCCAGGTTCTATTACCTCGTGTCAAAGACCTATGTGTTAATGAATTTGTTTGTTTACTAGATTTTATTACTGCTGAATTTCAGCAATTTCTTCGGGCTATCGAGTTAATTAATAACGAAACCTTGGAAAATATGCTGGAAAAGGTTCTAGAAGCGATTAGCCTGACAATTGGGCAAATTCTTCAGGCAGAACATATCACTATTTTTTTGGTAGATTACGATAAGGGCCAACTGTGGTCAAAAGTACCCCAAGAGAATGTCCACAAACCACTAGAAATTCGCACTCCCATTAAAGTTGGTATTCCCGTTCATGTTGCTAGTACTGGTGACTGCCTCAAGATTGCTAATGCAGCAACCCATCCCCTATTTAGCCCAGAATTAGAAAAGCAAATGGGCTAAACATTCCGCAATATTCTATGTATGCCTGTTTTTAGCACTAAGAGCCAGATTGTAGCAGTTGTACAATTGGCAAATAAAGCTGGCAATAATTCCTTCGATGGTGAAGATAAGACAATATTTCGTGATTTTGCTGGTTCTATTGGTATTATTTTAGAGACTTGTCAATCTTTTTACATAGCTGCTCAGAATCAACGAGGGGTAACAGCTCTTTTGAGAGCAACCCAAACTCTAGGTCAAAGTTTAGATTTAGAGGCAACTATGAAAATAGTCATGGAGCAGGCACGGATTCTTATGGAGGCAGACCGTAGTACCCTGTTTTTATACCGTAGGGAAATGGGTGAATTGTGGACCAAGGTAGCAGATGCAGAAGAGAAAACCAGAATTGAAATTCGTGTCCCTGCTAATCGGGGTATTGTTGGCTATGTTGCATCTACAGGTCAATCTCTCAATATACCTGATGCTTATAAAGATCCCCGTTTCGATCCTACTATTGACCGTAGGACTGGTTATGTAACTCGAAATATTCTCTGTTTACCTGTATTTAATTCTGCTAATGAGTTAATTGCTGTCACCCAGCTGATTAATAAACAACAGGGTAGTTTTACGGCATCAGATGAAGAGTTTATGCGGGCTTTTAATATTCAAGCCGGAATTGCCCTCGAAAATGCCCGCTTATTTGAAAATGTACTATTAGAAAAGCAGTATCAAAAAGATATCTTGCAAAGCCTTGCTGACGCGGTAATATCCACAGATATGAAGGGGCGAGTTGTCACTATTAATGATGCAGCTTTGGAGTTACTGGGCTGTCCCTTAGGGGATGTTGACGGTAAAAATAATAAATCCTTATGGTCAGACAATTTGATTGAGCGTTTAATTTGGGAGATTGTACCGATTGAAAATCTACAAATGCGCCTAGAAGACAGTTTGCAAACCGGGGCAAAACATTATGTACCTGAACAAACCTTAACCTTGGGAACACATACCAAAAAAAATGAAGATGGCAGTATTTGTATTTTGGCAGTAAGCGATCGCTCTACACCAAATATATTCATTCCTTGGAATCAATTCCTCACACCCCAATCAGAATTATTAGATAGCACTAAAGTACAAAAAATTTCCCGTAGCATTAACTGAACAGTAAATCCTCTAACTAATCCAGAAGGGGGAGTCAGGGGAGGTGTGGTGGTACTATCTGACATTAGGCAAGAGAAACGGATGAAAGCCACCATGTACCGCTATCTCAGTCCGAGAGTAGCTGAACAGGTAATGGGGTTGGGAGAAGATGGCTTAATGGAAGGAGAGTGCAAAGAAGTAACGGTGCTATTCTCCGATATTCGCGGTTACACAACCCTAACATAAAATTTAGGGGCACAGAAAGTGGTTTCTTTACTCAATCAGTACTTTGAAACCATGGTAGAGGCAGTATTTAACCATGAAGGAACTCTGGATAAGTTTATTGGTGATGCTTTAATGGCAGTTTTTGGTGCGCCGCTAACCTTGTAATGAAAATTATGCTTGGAAAGCTGTGCAAGCTGCTCTGGATATGCGCCAAAGGCTAAAAGCATTTAACCAAAGACGGGTGATAGAAGAACAACCTCAAATCCAAATCGTTATTGGTATTAGTTCTGGAGAAGTGGTGGCTGGTAATATTGGTTCCCACAAACGGATGGATTACACAGTAATTGGGGATGGAGTTAATCTAAGCGCTCGGTTAGAAGGAGTAATAAAAGAATATAGTTGTGATATTATACTCAGTGAATCTATTTATCAAGTATGCCGTGATTGCGTCTGGGTACGCCAACTAGATAAAATTCGCGTCAAAGGCAAAAATCAAGCTGTGACAATATATGAGTTGATTGGCGATCGACAAAAACCTTTAGATTCTCAGCAAGAAGAATTTCTCTTCCATTACCATGCCGGTAGAGCAGCGTATTTATCTCGTAATTTTTCCCAAGCCTTATTATGTTTTCAAGCTGCCCAAAAAATTCAGCCTGGAGATCCTATCGTCAATATTTACATGCAGCGTACTGAAAATTATCAGAAAACACCACCTCCACAATCATGGGATGGGCCTTGGCAAATGTTAGTAAAATAACATTAACATTGAAACCATTTAGACTGAAGTACCCCCGGAGCATATGTACTAAACAGAGCTTTAAGCTTTAACCTTCCAAAGCTTGAGGGTTTTTACACAAAATAACTGCACCCATGTAATTAAAGTTTTTTTTTCTATTAGGCGGAAAATATGAGATAGTTGTAATCATGTATATAGAACGTATTTCTAACAGAAATTCCCCCTCAACCCTTCTGCTTTGCGAGTCATCCCCTGAGGACGGAAAAGTTCGTAAACGTACCCTTGTGAATCTTTCAAAGCTGCCTTCGGAAACGGTAGATGATTTAAACATTCTGCTTAAAGGAGGTAAAGTCGTAGAAGATTTAGAAGAAATATTTCAAATCATTCGTAGCCGTCCTCATGGTCATGTGGCGGCAACACTATCAAGCTTAGTAAAGTTACGATTACATACCTTAATTGATAGTTCAAGCAGCAGAATAAGAAGAATAATTGAGGCTATGATAGTGGCGCCTATTGTCAAACCAGCTTCTAATTTACCAACAGCAAGAGGGCTAGATGGGGAAACTTTTTTTTCTGTTTAGGGGAAGTTTTAGGATTAGAAGGAGCGGATTAGGATGAATTATATTGGGCGATGGATTTTTGATTGGAATGCCAAGGAGAAATTGAAAATCATCTTGCCAAACTTCATCTGAAGCAAGGATGTTTGGTTCTATATGAGGTTATGTCTACATATTTAGAAGAAAAACGCTTGTCCGTTAGCAAAATATGGTTATAATCCTGATAAAAAACGTGGTAAATTACAAATAGTATTTGGGCTATTATGCAATGATAAAGCTTGTACAATAGCAGTATAAGTTTTTGAGAGAAATACATCCGACCCAAAGACATTTACTAATCAAATAGATAAGGTAAGCTCGAGATTTGGTATTAAGAGAGTAGTCTGGGTCGGAGACCATGGAATGATTACTCAAGGAAGGATTCGAGAAGAATTAAAACAGAAAGAGGGTTTAGACTGGATTAGCTCTTTAAGAGCGAGCGCCTCAAATCAAGAAATTATTTGAACAATCAGCTATTCAATTAGCTCTTTTTTATGAACGAAATTTCGCATTAATTAAAAGCGAAGATTATCCAGACTAAAGATTAATAGCTTGTCTAAATCCTTTATTGGCAGCAGAAAAAAATAAAAATAGAGAATAATTATTACAAGTAAGAGAAAATTAATTAGATAAAATTGTTGGAGCAACTTCGAGAAAAGCTCGTCCACGAAAAGGCGAGGATAATATTGGTGTAAGAATAGGTAAAGTTATGAATAAATTTAATGTTGAAAAGCATTAAATTTATTGAGATAGAAGAGAACAGTTTTTCATATCAGAGAAATCAGTTAAAAATTGATGCAGAAGCAGTATTAGATGGTTTATATATAATTCGTACATCTTTGGATGAAGAAACTTTATCTGCGACGGATACGGTAAAAGCCCATATGTTTCTATGTATGTTGTCTTATTATTATGTAGAATGGCATATGCGATAACTTTGATCTCCAATACTTTTTGATGAAGATAATTGGGAAGCAGCAGCAGCGAGAAAAGAGTCTGTTGTATCTTCTGCCAAAAAGAGTGAAAAAGCTAAAAATAAAGCGAAGAGAAACCGTACCTCAGAGAATTTGTCCGTTCATAGCTCCCAAACTTAATTGGATGATTTAGCTACAATTGTTAAAAATACAATTTCTACAACAATTGGTAGTAAATCCTTCGTTTTTGAGAATATTACTCAGCCTGCAGCGATACAACAAAGAGCAATAGATTTACTCGGAATTAGCATGAGTTGTACCCAGTAAGCTTGGACTTTAAATCTCTGTAAATTTCACTATGGATAGATTTAGTTTTCGTAAAAGGGGAACTTCAGTTTAGAGCTTAAAAAAAATATTGATTGATTTTGGTGTTTAGGATGCATACTATTTTGATTGACTTATTCATTCTCATCACTTAGAAATGGTTCTTCACCGATTTTCAATTGTTTTTTAGTTATTTTCAGTTGCTTCCACAAATCCTTAATTTTCTTGTAGGCTTCTGTAGGTGTGATTTTACCAGAACTTTCGAAGTTGCAAATGTAGCTAATTTTTTGAGAAAATTCTTGTAAATTGGCATTAAAGAGCAAATTCTCTGCATTAACCTGACCCAGGTAACGACTACGAGGATAAAATAAATCGGCGTTGCATAAGTGCGGGATGAATTAGCGTTTGAAACTATTCAGAAATCCTTGAAAATTTAGTGAAATCATCCCGTTATTCAGCAAAGCCGAATTTATCTCTCAACTCTGAAGATGTATGATGTCTTTCTTCGTACACTACTTATAGCACTTCTAATGGAAATAGAGGATAAAGTGTATTGTCGAACTCTATCAAATGATACCTAAAATTAAGAATAGTCAATAACCTCAGATTAATAGTTGATTCATACAAGGAAGATTTTTAGCACAACTAGAAAAATGGGAAAGTCATCAAATGATGATCATGGGAGGGAATTTGTCTACCTATTTCCTTCCTCAGTATGATGGATGAGAATTGATTTGCTACAGGCAGTTTGCAGAAAAGACAGATAAAAAGTTTGCAAGAGTCATAACACCATAAGAAAAAATTTTCGGGGTTGCTGATGAATATACTGAAATCAGTCAAGCCATTAGCCTATTATCTGCTGTTCTTATTTTTCAATGGCTAGAACAGCAAATTGTAAGTAGCTTTACTTAATTATGAACTAGCTAAATCAGCAAATTTGAGGATTTATAGCTTTGTAGCATCATGTTACAGTAAATGATTGAATTACTATAAAAATTATGAATGATTTTTGTTAACTCTAGAAAATAGTGATTCAAACCCATGTCCCGCTCCTTATCCGAAGCCGTTTTACTGGTGGACGGCTACAATATCATTGGTGCCTGGTCTTGCTTGAAGAAAACCCGCGATACTGCAGGACTAGAACCGGCAAGATGGGAGCTGATTGAGGCTCTAACTAGTTACAGTGCCTTTGAGAACTATCAAACAAAAATAGTTTTTGATGCACATTATCAAAATACTTCCAGTAATCAAGAGACAATTACGGGCAATTTATCGGTACATTACACAGACTTTGGTCAAACTGCCGACACATATATTGAGAAAGCCTGTGCTGACCTACGAACTCATGTAGCCAAATCTATAATATCCCGGGTCATGGTTGCCACATCAGATAGGGCACAGCAACTAATGATTCAGGGATATGGAGCGGAATGGATATCTGCACACCAGTTATGTTATCTCGTTAAAGATACTGTGTGTCGAGTTAAGAAGAAATCCCAATCTCGCAAACAATCCAAAGCCAGATTTTTAGCTAATTCGATAGATCCCAAATCTAGGCAGCGTTTAGCTGAATTACGTATGGGTTTAAAGTAGCTGAAAGGCAATCACTTAAGATTAAAAGCCTCTATGGTTGACTCTTGGCAATAACTTTGTGAGTAAACCTTCCCTCAGCTAAATAACAGAGAATGTAGGAGGATTAAATATCCTACTCGATTTGCTTGGAGTTTCACAGAGTGCAAATCAGCCACAAACAAGAAATTTCGAGAATTTTTGCCAAACTACTTGCAATATTATGAATATTGCTTTAAAATTATTAATTGTTGCGTTCCTCAGTAGCTCAGCGGTAGAGCGGTCGGCTGTTAACCGATTGGTCGTAGGTTCGAATCCTACCTGGGGAGTTTGTTAAAATACTAGTGATAATGAATGAAGGATGGGGTAAATAACTTTGGCCTTCAAATCCAAAATATAAAAGAATTATGGTCTTTAGACCCAGATATCAATTTTCTGAACCATGGCTCATTTGGTGCTTGTCCTAAATCTGTGTTATCTACTCAGCAGCAGTTGAGGGCAAGATTAGAAGCAGAACCCGTCCGTTTTTTTACTAGAGAGTGGGAATCCTTACTTGATTATGCTAGGAACCAACTAGCCGATTTTATCGGTGGTAACGAACAAAATTTAGTTTTTGTTTCCAATGCCACAACTGGTGTGAATGCAGTATTGCGCTCCCTGCAATTCTCATCTGATGACGAGCTACTAACAACCAATCACGAATATAATGCTTGTCGCAATGCGCTAGACTTTGTTGCTAATCGTAGTGGTGCACGGGTGACAGTGGCTAAAATTCCCTTTCCTTTAGAATCACCTCAAGAGGTAATAAAGGCTGTTTTAGAGCAATTATCGCCAAAAACCAAACTAGCTTTATTGGATCATATAACCAGTCAAACTGGCCTAATTTTGCCTATTCCAGAATTGGTGCAAGAATTGCAGTTAAGAGGTGTGGATACTCTGATTGATGGTTCCCATGCACCGGGAATGATTGCTTTGAATGTATCGGAAATAGCAGCTACTTATTACGTAGGAAATTGCCATAAATGGTTGTGTGCTCCCAAGGGTGCTGCATTTTTATACGTACAGAAGGATAAGCAGTCAATGATTCGTCCCTTGACAATTAGCCATGGGGCTAATTCTCTTCGTAGGGATAAAAGCCTTTTCCAGTTGGAATTTGATTGGATGGGCACTGACGATCCCACGGCTTATATCTGTGTACCAGAAGCAATTAAGTTGATGGGTTCATTATTACCTGGTGGTTGGGAGCAACTGAGACAACATAACCATGAGTTAGTGTTGCAGGGAAGAAAGTTGTTGTGTGATATTTTGAATGTATTCCCACCATGTCCTAAAGATATGATCGGTTCTATGGCGGTGATTCCCATGCCCCAACCTTGGGAGAATCAAGATTTTGTGTCTTTACACGATCGCTTATTGGATGATTTTGGGATTGAACTACCTTTTATCCCTTGGCAAGGACAACCAAAATTATTAATGCGGATATCAGCACAGATTTATAACTCTATAGAAGAATATGAATATCTGGCAAAAGTATTAAGGAAGTTTTGAGAGTTGTTAGTTGATACTGGAAAATTATTCTTGGAACATCCCAAATATTTAAAATTGTAGTGGGAGCATCTTGCTCCCCTTTATTCTCAAATGGGAAAAAGTCCATAAGTCCATACTAATAGTACATATGACTTGCGGATAAATTGGGATGCTCGCGTTATTCTATTCCTCTTTGCCCCTACTTTACTTTGGCTACACCCAGCCAACATATACTCCCCTCACCTAACCAGGAATTTTGGCATTACTGAATTGGTGTTCTAGGGTGCAAGCCTTGGCTCCCTAATGCTCACTTACCCTACAAGGGGTAACTATATAACCAGTACTAATATTTCCCAATACTAAATTATGTTGCTCCCCCCAATACCACCAATAAGCAGCAACATAAGCACATATAAGGCTATCTAACTTATCTTCCGCAGCTTTGAGTTTTACACCTGTGGGAGAAGAAGAGAAAAAATCAATACTAAATAGCCCTGATGTTTTTTCTGAGAATGAGGATTTTAGATTTAAAGCTGGTTCTAAAGATGGCAGAACATCAGTGATGTAATTGTATAATTTAAATAATTCCTGTAGACGCTCTTTAATACGTCCTTTTTTATATTTAAGAATACGCTGTAAACCAAAAAGATGAACGATCGCAGGATGGGGAAATACTTCTATCTGATATCTACCGGATTTGCGTGGTTCAATGCTGGGTGCATGGACAAAACCACGAGATTCTAATTCTAAACCGAAGTTAATAGTACGCTCAGCGAAGGATAGATTCTTATTCGCAGGATAACAACCTGCATGATATTTACCAAAATGCTTGTGGGTGAGCTTATCTGGTAGGCGACTTCCTCTGTCATTGGGAATTAAAGTAGGTGCATCCACAGCAATCAGCCCTGATTCCCCTAATGGAATACATTCATCTATCCAAACGAGAATATCTGCAATTAATTCTTGACGATTGAGATCAGTTATTTGTAGCTTATCATCTATTAAATTCAGGTAACAGAGTCCGCTAGGTTGCGATTTCCAGCCTAAATCAATACCAAGAAATTTCATTTGAATATACTCAAACTGTGTGAGCAATCCTCACTTTATCAATTTATGACACTAAGAAGTCTTGAAAATAGCGCAAGAAGTTTTGGCTGTAGGAATCTCGAAAGGATAAAAATCTATATTTTCCTCGAAATACCCCAAAGTTATTTCGCCTGTTGTAGGGTTGATAATACACTGATAAGTGGCTGCAAAACCTTCAGGTATAAAAAGTCCATTTGCTTCTGCCTGTAGTAGTACAACTAAACCAGCTTAGCTCTTAAAGGCAGTGTACTTTTTAGGATTAGCAATCTGAACTGATGCTGGGATGGGATAACCAATAGATTTAGCCACACAATGTAAATCACGATGCTTGTCCTTGACATAAGTAAATGTGGCAAAATCACCTTTGTCTCTTAGTTCATAAATATCCTTTGTTCTTTGATAGTCCCGTCCATTGAGAATAGAAGGATAACCCTGTTTATCGCGGATAGCTTGAACTGATACTGCAATTTGTGAAGCAACGCCGATATCACTCTTAGCATATCCGATTTATGTAAAAGATAAAATAGTTACTAATATTAGTGCTAAAGCAGTTAAACCGATTAAAAATAATCTTCGTAAATTTTTAATTACTTCCTTTTAATCTCCATAGAGTTTTGAACAAGGCAACTTTGCTCCAGGCACTTCAAAGGGATAAACATTCAGCTTATCTTCAAAATAACCAAGCTTTTCTTCTCTTGTTCCTGGATCAATAATACGCTGAGAAGTTGCATCCAACCCTTAGGGCATAAACAAGCCATTAGCTTCAGCTTGGGAGAGAATAATTACCCCCCAAGCTGAAGCTAATGTGACTGGAGTATTTCTCGGGATTGGCAATTTGTAGCGATGCTGCCATGGGATAACCAATAGATTTA
The DNA here is from genome assembly GCA_000613065.1 of Richelia intracellularis. Lineage (GTDB taxonomy): Bacteria > Cyanobacteriota > Cyanobacteriia > Cyanobacteriales > Nostocaceae > Richelia > Richelia intracellularis_B. The sequence goes on from CBZS010000217.1 coordinate 19,075, forward strand.
GCCACACAAACGAAACCACCACTTTCATCATCCTTAACATAGGAATAAGTTGCAAAGTTACCTCTGTCACTCAACTCATAGATTTCCTTCCCTATTTGGTAGTCACGTCCATTGAAAATGGAGGGATTCTCATGCTTCTCAATAATCACAGAAACAGACTTTTCCACATTTACCATTGCCTGTTTATCTCATGGGGAAAGAGAATCTCTACAACCAAATAGATTAGTACACAAAACCACCAGGCAGAGAAATAAACCGACATTCCGCAGGTTAGTTAGCAAAGAAGATAATATGTACGACAGGGAGTACCAAAAAACTGTAGAGTCCAGCACCGCTGTTCACTGAGGTTGGAAATCTGTTTCAAAGAAGCGAAGGTTAATAAATAAATTGACATGAAACATTGAAACACCCAACCTAAAGTAGGAGTGACAGTTGGTTTACCTAACTGATTTGGGGGGGACTCTTTTAGTAAGACGGGGAGTGGAACTTAGATAGGTATTGGAAGAGCTGGAGGGGTAGTAGAACAACGAGCTCTGAGAACTTGCTTGAGCAAAGGAATACCACTAGAGTACAAAGCCAGGTGATTGCGTTTATGTTCTTGTTATAGATGAAACTGCCAATACTCATCTTAATCGCCACTGATGTATAAAGAACCCAGGGGTAAAACAGCCTCAACACCCCTTATGGTCGATCTAGCCCCAGTCATATCCATCCTGTCTTTAATCAGGTGGCGACAAGCACCCTGAATCAGCCCCGTGGCTATGGGGGAGCGAGCTTTTAAGTAATCGTCATATTTGAGGTATTTGGCATTGTTAAGTAAATATCTAGCACAGGTATCCACGGGTTTACGTTCTTGGAGGGTGAGTTTGGGTAAAGTCCGACTCCGGCGCATACCTGGGGCAACTGAACTTGATTTACCTTCAAGGATAAGCTGTAAACGTTTACTCTCCCAAGCTTCTGCCTGTGTTTAAGTCTGAGAAAAAAAGACAAATGCAGCTTTCCACAAATACTCAATCACATGGATAATATCCCTGTCTGGCATTGCTGAATCAGGGGATGATTTCACTAAATTTTCAACGATTTCTCAATGGTTTCAAACCCTAATTCATCCCGCACTTATGCAACGCCCGCTGTCTTACTCCATGAGAGAGATTATTGCTCTGCTGCTAGATTAAACTCTCCATCCAAAGGAAATAGCGTATTTATCTTTCTTCCTCCATAACCGATTCTATTGGCAATTACTGTGCCAAATAATGTGGTCAATTTCCGCGACAATTTTTTCTTGTGTGTTCTGTTTAGTGAGTCTGTGCCTGCACACTCTCCCTTGATTTCATCTTGACTGCGTTTATCAAAATATCTTTGTTTGTAACAACCGTCTCAATAGTTCGTATCTATTCTCAAGTAACTTACTCTGTATCTGGGAGTGTTCTAACCCACAAATGCTGTCTGAGTCTAACCAACTAACTATCTGTTCAAATAGTTCTCGTGCTTGTGACCAAAACATACCTTGATTTGATGTAGATCCTTGCATAGGGTGTGGAAATGTTCCTGTTTTTTCACTTTTTACAAGCCAATTCCATCAAATCAATTTTTGGCTTTCAATACTACTCTGGTTGACTTGTAATTTATTATTCTTATATCATACTGCGTCTTCCTAAAAGAGTCGCATCCAACTGATTTTCAATTGTTTATGATGCTCGTTTAATAGATTGGCGTAATGCCCTGTGACCTAGGCTGTAAACTAGGAAACACAAACCCATAACCATTGCCAAAGCCGCCACTCTTTTCCTTGAATTTAGAAACACAGTGGAAGTAAAAAACAATGGGTCTTTGAGAACCCGAAAATCACGTTCTGTAGATTGTTGTGCCTTATATTCACGTAAAACATCTTCGTTCCTAAGTTTGTCGGGTTCAACAACATTGGTCGCAAGAATAAACCTGCCAGCCTGTTCTGTGGCAATTTTAATTGCAGTTTCTTTGAGTACAATTTCGGCTTGAATATGGGAAATTAGGGTAGGTTCAGAATCCTTGGAAGGTCTACGACATCCCCGGTGTTGGCCATATTCAATAACTTCAATCTTTGCATGTTGATGAAATGGCAACTGACTCTCAAGTAATTTGGCTGCATTGAATGCGTCTTCGACACATGCCAATTCCTGTTGACACAATTTTCGTAGTCGGGATTGTGCCTGGGTCTATTTTTTTGTCAGACATTTTTCCAGTTGTTTTAAGTCAGATTCTTTACAGGCTTCACTTTCTATCACTAGCCACCGTTGTCCCACACCACCATAATCATTACAACAGGGGGCAATAGGATATCCTGGTATTTCACTTCGTACACATGTATCAATACTTTTCTTTCCTAATAGTTATTTTGCGGCAGTTACGGTTGCAGGAACTTGAGATACCCATCTTAATGAGACTATCATCTGCAAATTGTTTTCAGTGTAAAAGGGTGCATCCACAAGAAATAAAGCATCAATTTGCCATTGTTTGTGCAAATATGCCATAAGTGTTCAAAACATGGCAAAATAGACTTAATTCCGATGTGTAACTCTTAAATATAAAGGAATATCTCCATCACCACTCCACATCAAGTCAAGAATAAATTGTTTCAAATCTGCTCGATGGTCTCTAGAATAACCATATGTAATTGTAATTAATCGTGATTGTGCTGATGCTTCATCATCAGTACTAGTTCCATAATCCCCATGTACATGAAATGAACTTTAATCCAAGTGGAAGCTGTTCATTTTCACTCCAAATCCATCTGCTGTTGATAGTGGGACTCGGATAAAAATTTCCGTTAATCCTGCATCATATAGTTTGTCTAAGACTCTGCCCAAGGGTTCATCGTTCAAATGTTCTGGCTGTATTCTCTCTCTCAATAAATGTTCCGTTGCAATCCCTTCAAAGAACTTTTCAAATCAATATAGTGGTGCACTGATAAAGCCTAAACCATTGAGAATCATTGATTTGAGCACTTGCCCTGGGCTGATTATTTCTTGGGGATGAGTTCCAAGCAGTTGCTTGAACAAATCAACCAAACTCATTTCATCAATCATCTCTGCCACTATGCCTAAGTGATCAATATGTTGTACTTTGATTTGTGATTCTGAAAAACTCATACTTCAAAAATACAACATTTTGCGGTCGCACCTCCGGAATGTGGGATAAAGGAGTTGCGGTTCCATTCTTGTGGACATTTTTAGCAAATCGCTCAAATAGTTACCCCCATCAACGCAAAGCATTGTTACACCGCTTTCAACGTATCTTCCCAAACTAGAACATTGCTTATGTAACCGCAGACAGAGAATTTATTGGGAAAGACTGGTTGAGTTACTTAGTTCCGAAATCTATTCCTTTTTGTATTCGTATTCGTATTCGTGATCATTTGTATGATGGTCAACGTTCACTTTATCCTAAAGTGGTGTTCAGCAATTTAGAAGTGGGAGAGATTCAAATTTTATCAAAACCTCGGCGTATTGCTGGGATTTGGGCATTTGTAGTTTCCACTCGTTTTGTTGATGGTAAACTTTTAGTCCTAATATGAAGTCCCCCCGGAGCATATGTACTAAACAGACCTTTAAGCTTTAACCTTCCAAAGCTTGAGGGTTTTTACAAAAAATGACTATACTCATGTAACAAAAGGTTTAATTAATAATTTGATAGGATAAGTATGAGATAATTGTAGTCATGTATATAGAACGTATTCCTAACAGAAACTCTCCCCCAGCCGTTCTGCTTCGCGAGTCATACCCTGAGGAGGGAAAAGTTCGTAAAGGTAACCTTCCGAATCTTTCAAAACTGCCTTCGGAAAAGCTAGATCATTTAAAAATTCTGCTTAAAGGAGGTAAAGTCCTAGAAGATTTAAAAGAAATATTTAAAATGATTCTTAGCCGTCCTCATAGTGATGTAGCGGCAACACTATCAAGCTTAAGAAAGTTAGGATTAGATAGCTTAATTCATAGTTAAAACACCAGAAGAAGAATAATTGAGGCTATGATAGTGGCGCCTATTGTCAAACCAGCTTCTAATTTAGCAACAGCAAGAGGGCTAGATGGAGAAACTTTTTCTCCAGTTTAGGGGAAGTTTTAGGAGTAGAAGGAGCGGATGAGGATGAATTATATTTGGCGATGGATTTTTTATTGGAATCCCAAGGATAAATTGAAAATCATCTTGCAAAACTTCATATGAAGGAAGGATGTTTGGTTCTATATGACGTTACTTCTACATATTTAGAAGGAAAAGCTTGTCCGTTAGCAAAATATGGTTATAATCGTGATAAAAAAAGTGGTAAATTACAAATAGTTTTTAGGGCTATTATGTAATGAGAAAGTTTCTCCTATAGCAATAGAAGTATTTGAGGGAAATACATCCGACCCAAAGACATTTACTAATCAAATAGATAAGGTAAGCTCGAGATTTGGTATTAAGAGAGTAGTCT
>CBZS010000218.1 GCA_000613065.1 Richelia intracellularis
CATTTGTGTAAATTGCGTTCGCCAATTTATAGATATCTATAATCCACCAAAAGGATACTCAAATGAGATCAAACAAGAATGCTTAAAAGCATAGGTTAATGGCTCGGGATTTAGGGCTATTGAACGCCAAAAAGCAGTTCATCACACAACCATAATTAGTTGGGTAAAACAAGTTGGTGAAAAATTGCCAGATGCACCATCAATAGAGGATATCCCAGAAGTTGCAGAACTGGACGAATTAGAAACTTTCGTCGGTAAAAAAAAACAATTTGGTTGTGGACAGCAGTAGACCATTTCCGCCAAGGAATTTTAGGTTGGGTACTGGGAGACCATAGTGCAGAAACCTTTCAACCTTTGTGGGATATTGTCTACCTCTGGAAGTGCTATTTTTATGTCACAGATGGATGGAAAGTTTACGCCAGTTTTGTTGAACCAGGAGACCATATTATTAGCAAAACATATATGACCAGAGTAGAAGGGGAAAACACAGGTTTACGTCATTATCTCCCAGGTCTACATAGAAAAACATTATGCTACTCTAAATCCGTAGATATGCTTCAGCACTCTATTCGATTGTTACTTTAGTACTTTAAGTATAGAGAAATACCTGTATTTGGTTGATTCATCCCGCAAATATGCAACCCCAAATTTTAAAATGAGTTGAGTCAGTGAAATGAGCCGAAAAATGCTACACAGTTCATGAAACAAACCTTTTAATGGATTCTTTAAGAAACTTCTTTACCTAGTCTGGATACTGAACCCAGGGATACTGTAAAAGCTACTACCTATTCATGGATCAAGTAATCCCCTGATTTTCCCCCAGTTTTACTCAATAAATGGATAGATTCAATTTGGATGGCTTTTTCCAGGGCTTTTGCCATGTCGTATAACGTTAAAGCTGCCACCGAAACCGCAGTCAAGGCTTCCATTTCTACCCCTGTTTCCGCTTTCGTTTTAACTGTAGCCTGAATTTGATAACCAGGTAGTTGCTCATCAGGTAGAATTTTTACCTCTACCTTTTGTATCGGTAAGGGGTGACATAGGGGAATTAAATTAGCTGTTTGTTTTGCTGCCATAATCCCCGCTAATCTGGCAGTTCCGAATACATCCCCTTTGGACGCATTTCCGGCTTGAATTCTGGTAAAGGTAGCTGCAGACATTCTCACTTTACCAACAGCGATCGCTTGGCGAACGGTAGTTGCTTTTGCCGATACATCCACCATCTGTGCATGTCCCTGTGTATCCAGGTGGGTTAAATTTGTAGAATTATCTTGCTTCATCAGGCTTACTTGTGTTACTATTATTTTCTTGTAAGGACGTGTAGCTCAGTGGACTAGAGCACGTGGCTACGGACCACGGTGTCGGGGGTTCGAATCCCTCCTCGCCGTTTTTTTGTCAATAATCTGTAGTATGTGAAAATAGGTGGTAATAGGATAAATTTCTCGTACCACCCAATCAATATATTTATCTACCCTAAACAGAAGGATTACTATTCAAAGCATAGAAATCTTTGCCTTTACCCAAGGCAAAACGGAGAGAATTATGAATCCCCTTACTAGAAAGGGTGAGAAAGATAAAGGTGGCACATGATGTTAAAAGAGTCGCTAAAGCAAAGGTATTGCGGTAGCCATACTGTTCGGCAACATAACCAATAATGGGACCTGCTATCGCAATTCCCAAATCTAAACCCATAATACAAACTGCAAATATTTGTCCTCGTTCGTGTGCCTGGGACCGATCGCTCATCATAGCAGCAATCATAGGAATAACTGTACCAGAACCACCCCCCTCTAAAAATGCTCCCCAGAGGAAGGTGTTAACATCATTCGCTTGCCAGATAACAAACATCCCTAAGCCGTACAGTGCCAAGCTAATG
>CBZS010000219.1 GCA_000613065.1 Richelia intracellularis
ATTTTACCCGGTAGATTAATCTGTAATTTTTGAATATTGATACTTAATTGATTGTGACTACGGGAAATAATTGACCCTACAGTGGTTTATTTCGGATGTGGTGGTTCACTTACGTAGTTGTTTGTATATTCATAAAATATATTAATTATTAGTTCTATCCTAAATTTGTAACCCATACTTATACTTAAAAATAAATGACAAAAGAATAAAATAGAACAAACTGTTTAAGACTGGTTATGTAATTCCTACAGATATCGATTATGGCTGGATTCTCCAACATAAAGAATCCTTTAACTTATGCTATCATCCAACTCCTAGTTCCAAAAGAATGACAGGATAAGCTGGCAATATTTGCTGCTGCTGTCAAGGCTGCTGGAAAATTAAATTCATAGTGGATTATATAGTGACAAAAAGCACCATGAAAAATATCTCCTGCTCCTAAGGTATCTACTGTTGGGATTTGAGGAATATCGATCCTATCAGCATTTTTGTCAATAGTGTAGGTAATTGGTTGTTCTCCCTTGGTAATGGCAATGTAGGGAACTTTAAAGCTTTGTAAGTAAGTAAAAACATCAGTTTCTTGGTAGCAATTCGGAGGGAAAAAATTGCTAGAACAAATAGCATAGTCCACATATGGCAAAATATTATCAAAACCAGATTTCCAACTACCACCATCAATTACCACGGGGATATTTTTATTTTTAGCTGCGATCGCGATTTTCTCACTGACTTCCATTTGATGTCCATCGAGTAGGACAATATCCACATCATTTAAAATAGTTTCTGGTAAACAGCTGCTGTCAGCCTGTATCTTCACAGCATTCATGGAAATTACTGCCCTTTCCCCCGTTCCTTGGGTGACAATAATGGAAGATACTGGAGGAGGATTATGGTTTGCGGGGTTTAAGTCCAGAATCTCTACTTTGTGTGTAGTTAAATCACTTTTGATTAGTTGCGTCATGGGATGAGAACCAACGACCCCCACAACTGTGGCAATATTACCTAAATAGCTAAATGTCACCCCCGCATTAGTTCCAGGACCCCCCGCCGCCGCAGTATAATCTATAGCAGCAATTTTTTGATTATTTCGCGGAGAAAACTCAGCCAGGTAAATTAAATCCAGGGTCACTAAACCCACAAATAAGCCCTTAGACATAGAAGTTTTGTATTTTAGATTAGATGGGGGATGTTGGTTTTTATTTGACATTTGACAGTTATTCTATCTCCCTGATCCCTTTCTCCTTCACTCCCCCATGAGCAATCGTCAAACTGGAATACTATATATTGTGGGTACACCAATTGGTAACTTGGAAGATATGACCTTCCGAGGTGTACGTATTCTGCAAACAGTTGACTTGATTGCAGCCGAAGATACTCGCCATACGGGTAAATTATTACAACATTTTCAAATTCAAACTCCCCAACTTAGCTACCATGACCATAATCGTACTACCCGCATTCCTCAACTGATAGGAAAATTGCGGACTGGAGAAGCGATCGCACTAGTCTCAGACGCGGGAATGCCGGGAATTTCCGATCCTGGATATGAGTTAGTCAAAGCCTGTATCAGTGAAGGTGTAGCTGTAGTCCCCATCCCCGGTGCAAGTGCTGTAATTACCGCCCTTAGCGCAGCCGGATTACCAACAGATAAGTTTGTGTTTGAAGGCTTTTTACTAGCAAAAACCACACAACGCCGCCAGCAATTAGAATTACTTAAAGCAGAAACTAGAACCATGGTGTTCTATGAATCTCCTCACCGTCTAAAAGCCAGTTTACAAGACCTAGAAGAAATTTTTGGTGGCGAACGTCAAATTGTCATGGCAAGGGAATTAACTAAATTTTACGAGGAATTTTGGCGCGGTTCCATCACCGATGCAATTTCTTACTACGGGAAGAGAAAAAAAGAGCCCCAAGGTGAATATACTCTAGTCATATCGGGAAAATCACCCAATCAAGATCAACTTTCTCTAGAGCAAATTAAGGCAGAATTGACATATATGATCAGCCAAGGTATGCCGCGTTCGCAAGCTAGTCGAGAATTAGCAAAAATTACCTCTCTACCCCGTCGTCAAATATATCAACTGGCACTGTCTATTGATATGGTCGAATAATCCTAGAACACCAATTCAGCAGTCCCAAAATTTCTGGTTAGCTCCTTTTTAGCACTCTCAAAAGATAAGAGGAATAATCACAGGACAAGGCTTTTTGAACAAACCATAACTTGAGTTATTGTGTTGGGAAATGAGCGTCAACACTACCGTTATATCTACAGTTCAAATTTTGGCTTTTATTTTTATTTTCCCAAACTGACAAAACAGATTTGCCTAATCATAGTCTTGTTCGTTAACTAACAGCCATCAACATTACCTATTACTTTCCCCGGTGTTTACCGTCGATTAATAGCAAAATGACTTAATTAATGATTATAATTTCAAAAAGGTATCGTACTATTTATGACATCAACCATATAGTGGGATGTCTAACTAACCATAGCTATCACTAACCTTACACATGAATTGATTGAAGCCCACACCAGCAGAAGGTATGAAGGGTCTTTCTTCAAAGTAAAGGCGGGACTACAATGGTTTATATTAACTAAATCAGACGAAATTAAGGAAGGAACAGGTAAGAATGACCCAAGTGGTTTTAGGAGAGAACGAAGGAATAGACTCAGCTTTGCGTCGCTTTAAGCGCCAAGTTTCGAAAGCTGGCATCTTAGCAGATGTCAAATATCACCGCCACTTTGAAACACCTTTAGAAAAGCGCAAGCGTAAAGCAGTAGCTGCTAGACGTAAGCGACGTTTTAAATAATCCCTCTTGATGGAAACTATGGTCTTGGCGAGATATTAACCAAGCTGTGGCTATTTGAACACCAAATTTATAAAAATTGAGGATACTTCCCTGCGGGAAGAATTAATTTAAGGGATTCAGCAATTACGCGAACATTAATATAAATGTATGGTTGATGGGATAAATTAAGGTTACCCATTAGCCATATTTTTTATACTTGAGTAGATATTTATCAATAATTTTCACTTTCAGTAAGACTAAAGTCCTTACTGTTACAGCGATTCATAGCTTTTTCGACACCCTGTTTTAGACATAGTTCTACACATTCCACTACAAACTGAAGCACCTCAGACATCACTTTGTTCTCAGGGGTGGAGAATTTTCCTAGCACATGGGAGATAGACTTTTTTTCGTCTTCTTTTATCATACCCTTCGGTCTGCCAATACCAATCCGTAACCGAGGAAAATTCTGTGTATTGAGATGAGCAATGGTACTTTTCATCCCATTATGTCCCCCCGCAGAACCCAACAAACGCAAACGGGTTTTACCTAGAGGTAAATCCATGTCATCATAAATCACCAGTACAGACTCTGGAGGTAATTTATACCAACTTGTTACAGCTTGTATTGCTTGTCCCGAAAGATTCATATAAGTTAACGGCTTTAATAAGTGGACTTTTTTCCTAGGAACAGGAGCAAAACCCTCTCCATAATCCCCTTGAAACTTGCGGTTTTTTGACAAATCAATCTGCCAGGAACGGGATAAAGTATCTAGTGCTGCAAACCCAATATTATGGCGAGTTTGGTCATATTTTGGTTCTGGATTCCCCAAACCAACAATCAGTTGGGGAATCACTAAAGCTGTCTTTGTCGCAGTCTCTGTCATTCGATTTTTGATTAGTGGATTACTACTCTGGCTTAGGCGTAATATCGGCTTGCTCTGAGTATATACAAGGGGAGATTTTCATAAATGGCCAGCTTTTTTTACAAAGTAATGAGGAATTGATACTGATTTGACAAAACAATGCAGCACAGAATTAATTTGTAGGGACAAGATTTTATTTCCTGCCTGATTCAAGCTGTTGCAAACATTCTTTGATTTAGCCTCATTTAGAACAGAATCATAACATTAACTGTCAAGTTGGACGGCTTTAAGGTGTATTAACCAATGTGAGTCTGTTTTCTGTCCAACAATATCCCTGAATTGTAATCTGGCTTGGAAATAATGCAATATCGCAAAGAAATTATCTCTGTACTGATGCTCACACTTTTTCTTTAGTACCTGCTTCTATTTGCTTTGTTTCTAACTCCGCAGTAGTAGTCATAGCATCTTGTAACTGTTCTGCTTCTTTTTGGAATTCATTTTGGAACTCGTTAGAAGCTTCCTGAAAACCCCGAATTGCTTTTCCAACGCTACGCCCAATTTCTGGTAATTTCTTCGGACCAAAGATTAATAGTGCTACACCCATGATTACGGCCATCTCTGGGAGTCCGATACCAAATATATTCATGAAATTTTGCCTCCTATAAACTCAAATCATCCCATTGGAACCCACATCTGTAGTGTAATCAAAAATCTTGAATTTTTCTCAAACAATTCAATTCATAGGGCATTATTACCATGGGGCAGAGTAAAGACTATATGAGGGAGCAACCATGTGTATCAAAATTTTAGTGAATTGGCATGAGAAACAAAAAACCCGGACAAGCCGGGTACATAATATATTTTTCAGATAGCTGTCTAAAATTAGCTACCTAAACTACGCCAATCTACAGGTACACCATCAAGTATCAAAGACTTGTTGTAGACTTGTAGAATAATCAGCAGGAAAACGAAAAATAACAGCATAAAAGTTCCCATCAGTGGGGTAGTACCCCAACCAGGAGCAACTTTACCATACTCAGAATTAAGAGGTCTGAGGATATTTCCTAACCAAGTCCTTTGTGCCATAATTCACCTAAGACTAATTACCAAAGAATTTTGTAATCTTCTGTAATATTCTATAAGAATACTATTCATAATCTATTTTTTTATTATGGAAAATATGGAACCCGCAACAGTTCTTAGCATTTCTGTCGGAGCTGCCTTAATTGTAGTCACCGTGATGTCTATTTATACCTCCTTTGGTCCTCCGTCTAAGGAGTTGAGCGATCCTTTTGAGGATCACGAAGATTAGAACAGGGGGAAAGGACTAGAGGGAGAAGTGCTATGACTTGCCTCGACTCCTCTGGGCAAAAGTCACTCAGTGAGTAGGGGAAGAGGGGAGGAAGGAGAAATTTTTCACCATTGCCTATTCCCTATTCCCTACTTGATACTAAAACTGAGAATTTTCCATGGTTGTATATTTTTACTTTGTCTAGTGGATGAATTTTCCAACTCATATAAAGGATACTCTAATAAATCGACGGAATCGCCCAATTTTAGTCCTAAATCACTCTGTAAGCTCAATTTTGCTACTTCTCCCTGACATTCGTAACAACGCAAAATCCATTGTTGGGGGTCGGTTTCTGCTTGTTTCAATGCCATTAGGATAAGATTATTTGCTGATAAATCAAGGAATTTACCTATTGGGGATAAGCTCTTTTGAGCGTTAGCATAGCTTACCGTTCCTCGTTCAACAATATCGTTTTTGAAAAGTAGAGATTCCCTTCCCCCACAGGCTTTCTCGTTCGCGTAGCATTCTCCGTAGGAGTCGTGTAGGGTAGGCATCGTACTTTCTAATGGTACGTTTAATTCATAACCCCGCCTGACTGTTTGTGCGGTTTGCCAACTTCCTGCATGGGGATATAGGCCATAGGTAAATTCATGTTTACCTTTGTCTGCTTCTGTATCTGGCCATGTTGGACTCCTTAATAGTGTTAATCTGAGTTGATTGGGCTGGCTGTCATAACCGTATTTAGAATCGTTAAGTAAACTCACTCCATAAGAGTTTTGGATTAATTTATCTCCAAGGGGTACTTCTGTAGTTAAGTCAGCCCAACGCAAAGCAGGAACTTCCCATTTAGATTTTTCTGCTGAGGTTTGTGGCTTGGTGGTGCGACGAATGGCTCCACAGGGAATCTCATAGGTGGCAAATTCGGTTTCGATATTCAGGGGAAATGCTGCTTTTACTAAGACATGGGATTCTTGCCAATCAACTGTGGTGGCGATTTTGAGAATGGGAGAAGCTGCTTGGAGGATGTAATCACAACAGAATTCTGATTTGCCGATGGTTTTGATAACTCTGATTCGCGTTTGTACAGAACCTCGTTCCATTACCTCTATGCATTTAAGCGCAGCTGATGGCAAAGGGTGATTTTGATAGTTGGGGTCAATGTTCCACGCATCCCAGTATTGACCACTATCTTGGAAGGCTTGGAGCTCATTGCCACCGCCATTAGAGATGATTTCCCTTTGGCTTCTTTTGTCAAAGACACTGCTTAAATTACCTGTTTCCTCGTCAACGAGCGCTCGTAAATATTCGTTTTCTAAGGTTAGGTTAGGGGTAGAAAATCCTGCTTGCTCTGAAAACTCTGTTTTCGTATTTTCATAATAGGGTGTTTTATTGTCTTTTTTTGCATCTAAGGGCGATAACCAAAACAGACGATAACCAACACTAGGAATATTTCTGGCTAAAAATAATAGCTTTCCATCCTCACCTATTTGGTAAGGTTGAGTTTCTCCATTGGTATCCACAACTTGCCAATAAATTTGACTTTTCTCCTGTTCCCCTAATCGTAAAGAAAGGGTAATGACTTCTGAACGCTCCCAGTTGAGAGAGTTAAAAACAACTACAGGTAAACTCTGGGGATGGGGTGGTTCTGGAATATTAATTTGGGATGCGATCGCGTTTAAAGACTGTTGCAATATTTCTGTTCCCACCCGTTCCACTTCCTGCCATTCTGGTAAGGCATCTTCATACACCTGTGTGATGGAAGAACCAGGAAGAATATCATGGAATTGGTTAAATAGAACTTGCTTCCAAGCCGATTCGATTTCTGTTTTGGGGTATTTTGTACCAGTGGTAATGGTGGCAAAAGCTGCAAATAATTCCGCTTGATATAAAAGATTTTCACTATGGCGATTCCAGCGTTTTTGATCTGCGTGGCTGGTATAGCATCCACGATGGAATTCGAGATATAATTCATCATCCCAGATGGGAAGAAGGGAAAACGAAAGGTTTTCTGTCCCGTTCTTATTTGTAGACAATT
>CBZS010000220.1 GCA_000613065.1 Richelia intracellularis
CCGAATTAACCAAACTGTAGTTGCATCTGGTACTGGTTGTGCTAGCCCCAAGCCCAAAAATATTATGAACGATAGTTGGTCATTGACCTGGTACTCGAGTTCTTCATCACTGATGTTGTACAGTTGTTGCAGCACAAGCATTTTGAACATGACTATTGCATCTATGGGCTTTCGCCCAGCATTATTTTTTCTGGGCTTGTCATGCACTTGTTCTAAAATTGGACGAAATTCTGACCACGGCACCGTCTCGTCTAAGTTCATCAACAGTATCTTCTTGCTTTCTAACTTGTGGTATCGCTGTTCAAGTTCCCCGACTTTTTTTTTCTTCCATGGCGATTCAACCTCAGCTTCTGCTCTCCCTATACTCTCATCTCGCGAGCTACTTGCTCAATTTTTCGAGGTGCCCGATTGTAATCCCTGTCACTATGCCTAAGTGATCGATATATTGTACTTTGATTTGTGATTCTGAAAAACTCATATTTCAAAAATACAATATTTTGCGCTCGCACCTGCGGAATCTGGGTTGAAAGCGACGTAGCTGCAAGTATCACAGTCATCCTAACGAACTGACTTGAGAACGGGCAAGTTTGACATCAATGACTGGGACTGCCTCCATTATCCAGAGAGAAGGATATTTATTCTTGCACTCTGCATCCATTACCATTACATTATTACCTCGCAATCTTCCCCATATAATTTCCCCATAATTGAGCGGCTTGGGCGCTACTACCAGAGGTGGGGGAATTATTGTCATTTCCCAGCCAAATACCAGTTACCAATTGTCTATTTGGTATAACACCGATAAACCATAAATCAACATTTCGATCCGTGGTTCCAGTTTTACCTCCCTCACCCAACCCAATGGCTGCACTCCTTCCTGTTCCACTGGTAACGACTCTTTGTAATAAACGATTCATGGTTCGGGCTACACTTGTCTTTAAGACTCGCTTGTTGGCATTGGAATTGCCGTCAAAAGAGTAAATAACACGGCAGGTTTTAGGATCATTGCGATCGCTACAATCACTACTATCTAAAATTCTAGTAATAGCATGGGGTTTATTCCAAACTCCATTGTTACTAATTGCTCCAAAAGCACCAGTCATTTCCATGACGTTAACCACGCTTTGTCCAAGAACTACTCCTGGTACTGCTTCTAATTCTGATTTCACTCCCAAACGCTTTGCCATGTTTACAACCTGATTCAAACCCACATCCTGAGACAATCTTAAGGCAATGGGGTTTTCAGACAGAGCAAGTCCTGTGGCTACATCCAAAGTACCTGTACTCGTACGACAGGGCTTGTAAGTAAATCCTCGCCAGGTAAGAGAAGAGCAAGAATAGGTTCTTCCTGTAGATATACCTGCTTCTAAAGCAGCAGCATAGGCAAACACTTTAAAAGTAGATCCTGGCTGTCTTTTGGCTTGGGTAGCACGGTTAAATTGACTACGTTGAAAACTTGTGCCTCCCACCATGGCTACTATTGCTCCACTACTCGAATCGAGGGTGAGTAATGCTCCTTGGGAAAAGCCAAAGTTCGAACCACTGGTACTAACTGTATTTCGCAGAGAATCCTCTGCCTGGGTTTGAATAGATAAATCTAATTTGGTTTCAATAATAAAATTACCTTCTGCCACTAAGTCCTTTCCCAAAATTGATTCCAACTCAGCAAAAACATAGTTATAAAAGTAAGGAGCAATGATTTTTGCCTGTTGTTGGCAGACTTTTGCACTAATTTCAATCGGCGAGCGCCGAGCGCGATTATACTCGTTCTGCTTTATTTTGCCCATTTCCAGCATTCGGCGCAATACGCGATTGCGATAACCAATGATATTTCGTCTACTGCGGTTATCCCCACAAAAATTAAATCCGTTGGGAGCTGGCAAAATTCCTACCAAAGTAGCAGCTTCAGCTGCGGTTAATTCCTTGGCTGATTTATCAAAATAATAACGAGAAGCATCCTCAAAACCGGAGGTATCAACCCCTAAATACACCCGGTTTAAGTACATTAATAAAATTTCATCTTTACTGTAAGAAGTTTCTAGTTTCAGGCTAACTATGGCTTCCCGAATCTTTCGTCCCAGGGAATCCTGTCTACCTACATAATCCCGGAGTAAACTGCGGGCTACCTGTTGGGTAACAGTACTTGCCCCTTGTTGCACATCACCACTACGAGTATTAATGAGTACTGCTCGTAAAATTCCTAAAGGATCAACTCCTATATGCCAATAAAAACGGCTATCCTCTGAAGCTACCACTGCTCCTGGCAAATAAGGACCAAAGTCTGACAACCGTTCCATATCGAGATGGACTTTAGAACGCGGTTCCCGCAGGGCAGTAAAACCATCACGAGCGTAGACAATTACTGGTGCACGGGTAGCTTTACCTGGTAGATTTGTGACAGAAAACCTCGTCCATTCTACCGCGAGCGCGAATGATGCTAAAGCAGTTACACCTACAACTCCAGAACCTACCCAGGTTGCTGCTCTAAAGTACCAAGGGGGAGGATCTACATACTGCAATCTCACAGATGCAGCTAATTCTGGAGGACCAAGAGTAAG
>CBZS010000221.1 GCA_000613065.1 Richelia intracellularis
AAAATTTATTCCCTTTATATCCGGTTCCTAGAAGCGTCTATTTAAGGTGCAGGGAGGTGAAAATCATAACAACGGCTAAAACCTTATTCGAGCCAAAAATGCTTGAATTGGATGAATAGTCTAGGTTAGAAGCCCTGTAAGGCTTAATTAAATTTTCGACTAGAAAATGAGCGAACCGGCAGTGCTGAGGAGCGTAGATTTATTAACTTAAAATTGTTTTTAGCTTGGGTAAAGCCATAACATAATCCAACATGAGATTTAGATAAATTACAAGTTGTACTTTATTTCATCCACACTCCTAAAAGCGGGCAAGATGCCCGCACTGCATTTATACAGTTCCAAATCCAAAACTTGTACTGAGGGTAGTCAAAGTATCCAAAGTCCAAAATCGAATTATGCTTTACTCAGAATTTTCTGGACAATTTGTACCCCGGTAATTGCTTGCCAAGTAAATAGTCCTAAAATTGTAAAATTCAATGCAATGTGGGTCATTCTTGCCCAATTAGCTCCTTTCTGCATGAAAGGAGACAAAGATGCAGAAGCCGCAATCAAAGCAGTCATACCCAATCCAGCCAGTAGGTGGGGTGCGACAAATAATTTACCATTGTTAATGTAGGTGACAGCCATACCACCAATAGAACCTGCAACCATTAAAGCTAATAGAATAGAACCTATTTGATAGTGCCTAATGTTATATCTGCCCTTGATTAATTCTTTTTTGGCATCTCCCTGAGCACTTCTTATTCGCTGTACTTGTAACCCCAAATAAGCAGCATAAAGAGAGAGTAGCACCAATGCCCACATCATTATTGGGTGAAAAAATTGCGACCAATATTTAACTGATGGTGAAAGTTCCACAGCGTTCTCCCTCTGTATTAAATCTTTATAAAAATTAGCATAACCTTAAATTATCATCGTTCAACTAGTAAATTACCTAAAAAATCAGGCAGCCTTTTCTGCTCAAGGTAGAGTAATTTTTGGTGGATTTGCCATAAATATCACCACAGTGGGAGAAACTTTAATACTGGGGCAATGATTATGGGGGCAAAAATTTGATTAATCAAAGTGATGATGCGCTATTGCTATTAGCGGCTCAAAAGGGTCATATTGGGCAGGTAAGTAGTCTGCTAGCAAAAGGTATTTTACCGGATATTAGTGATCACAACGGTACTACAGCCCTAATGTTTGCTGCGAATAGTGGGTATATAGAAATTGTGCGTTCGCTCCTTGATGCGGGGGCAAATATTAATTTATCTCGCCCATCCTTCGGGTTAACAGCGTTGATGTTAGCTGCTAGTGGTAATTACTTGGATATTGTTAAATTGCTGGTATTAAGGGGAGCAAGTATTGATGCTACTAATGAAGATGGTAGTACTGCTCTGATGGTAGCTGCTGCGAAAGGTCATACAGACGTGGCTCAGGTATTAATAGGTGCTAACGCCAATGTCAATATTCAAGATAGGGATGGAGATACGGTTTTAAAGTTAGCAGTTCTAGGAGGTCATATTTTCATCATCAAAGCTTTATCCTTAGCAGGTGCTGAGATTAATAATCAAGATGAAGATGGGGAAACAGAATTAATTTTAGCCTCAGAGGGCGGTAATTTAGCTGTGGTAGAAGCTTTACTAGAGGCAGGGGCTGATGTTAATTTATGCAACCATCATGGCACAACAGCCCTATTAGCCGCCGCAGCCACTGGAAAGAGTGAAATTGTCATGGCTATACTGAATGCTGGTGCTGATGTGAATACCCAAGATAATGATGGGGAGACAGCTTTACATGTAGCTACCCTGGAAGGATACGGTCATGTGGTAGCAATATTACTAGGTTGGGATGCCAAAGTATACTTGACCAATAATCTAGGTGATACACCATTATTGGTAGGTACCTTGCAAGGGCATAATACTATTGTGGAAATATTACTGCGTCACGGTGCAGATCCCAATCAGAGCAACTTAACAGAAAATCCTTTACTTATAGCACTTGGTCAAAAAAATACTGTCATAGTAGAGTTATTACTGAAATACAGTGCAGATCCAAATTCGATGGGAACTGATGGGAAAACACCCCTGATGAAAGCCGCAGAGAGTAACCTCACAAGACTAATGCACCAATTAATTTCCCAGGGAGCCACGATAAATCTTCAGGGAAAAGGAGGAGCAACAGCGTTAATGTGGGCTGCTGCGCGGGGAAATTTAGCAGCAGCACAGTTATTATTAAATACGGGAGCAGATGCAAGCTTAAAAAATCATGGTGGTTATACAGCTTTAAAATTAGCCGAGCATAATCAATATCCAGATGTGGTAATGATTCTGAAAGGGAGGGAATGATATAACAGGGAGCAGGGGAGACGATATTTTGACTGTCAACACTCGCGCCTTCCCTCTCTTGGTGAGGGTTACCTTGCGACTTCCGTCGTCGCGGGGTCTGACCGCTTGTGCCTGTAAACGGCTCGGTATAGCTCGTTAACCGTCAAGCATCAACTAACAATATTCCCTTCAAATACACAAAAATTTAATTTTACCTATGTAACCAAAAGTAAGTTAATCTAAGAACCATCTTTATCATATATCTATCAGCAGAATATCCCTGAGTGGCTACTGTTGAGGTTTGTGATAGCTTATAGGGTAATTACACCATGTCCTTTGTTCCTTTACACATTCACAGTGACTACAGCTTGTTAGATGGTGCTAGTCAATTACCAAATTTAGTGGATAGAGCCATTGAACTGGGGATAAATGCGATCGCCCTTACAGATCATGGTGTAATGTATGGTGCGATCGAGTTAATCAAAATTTGTCGTAGCAAGAATGTTAAGGCAATTATTGGTAACGAAATGTACATTATTAACGGTGATATTACTAAGCAAGAACGCCGTCCTCGCTATCACCAAATTGTCTTAGCTAAAAATAAACAGGGCTATAAAAATTTAGTTAAACTAACTACTAATTCTCACCTCAAAGGCGTGCAAGGTAAAGGTATTTTTTCCCGTCCTTGTATTAACAAAGAATTATTAAAGAAATACCATGAAAATTTGATTGTGACTAGTGCTTGTTTGGGTGGAGAAATACCCCAAGCAATTCTCAGTAATAGACCAGATGCAGCTAGAAAAGTTGCTAAGTGGTATCAGGAAGTATTTGGTGATGATTTTTATTTAGAAATTCAGGATCATGGTTCCCAGGAAGATCGAATTGTAAATGTAGAAATTGTTAAGATTGCTAAGGAGTTAGGAATTCAATTTATTGCAACTAACGATTCCCATTACATCTCTTGTTTTGATGTGGAAGCGCATGATGCTTTGTTATGCATTCAAACAGGGAAGTTAATTGTAGATGATAAAAGAATGCGTTATAGCGGTACAGAATACCTGAAATCTGCTGAAGAAATGAAGCAATTATTTCGGGATCACTTACCGGATGATGTCATTGAAGAAGCAATTAATACTACCTTAGAAGTAGCCGATAAAATTGAGCCCTATAATATTTTAGGAGAACACCGTATCCCTAATTTTCCTATTCCTTCTGGTCATACTGCGGACACATATGTAGAAGAAATCGCTTGGCAAGGACTTTTGGAAAAACTGAATCGAAAATCCCGTAGTGAAATAGAACCAGTCTATAAAGAAAGATTGGAATACGAATTAAAAATGATTCAAAAAATGGGTTTTTCCACTTACTTTTTAGTAGTATGGGATTATATTAAATTTGCTAGGGATAATGATATTCCAGTTGGACCAGGAAGAGGTTCCGCAGCAGGTTCTTTAGTCGCTTACTGTATGGGAATTACTAATATTGATCCCGTACACCATGGATTACTGTTTGAAAGATTTCTCAATCCACAACGAAAATCCATGCCCGACATTGACACAGATTTCTGTATTGAAAAACGGGATAAAGTAATTGATTATGTAACTCGTAAATATGGGGAAGGTAAAGTAGCACAAATTATTACCTTTAACCGCATGACATCCAAAGCTGTATTAAAAGATGTCGCCAGGGTATTAAATATTCCCTATGGAGAATCAGACAAAATGGCAAAAATGATTCCTGTATCTAGGGGTAAGCCAGCGAAATTAAAGGTGATGATTTCTGATGAGACTCCCGAGCCGCAATTTAAGCAAAGATATGATACCGAACCCCATGTCAGACGTTGGTTAGATATGTCAATTAGGATTGAAGGAACAAACAAAACCTTTGGCGTACATCCTGCGGGGGTAGTAATATCTGCGGAACCATTGGATGAAATTGTGCCTTTACAAAGAAATAATGATGGGTCTGTAATTACCCAATATTACATGGAAGATTTGGATTCCTTGGGATTATTAAAAATGGATTTTCTCGGGTTAAGAAATTTAACCATGATTCAGAAAACCATTGATTTAATCGAGGAAAAACATAGTTTCAAAATCGATCCCTATGAAATTACATCTCAAGAGCGAAAGTCACAGCGAATATTAGCCAAAGGCGAACATCCCCAGTTACCTAAAGATGTACAGAAAACCTTTGAATTATTGGAGTCAGGGGAATTAGAAGGGGTATTTCAATTAGAATCATCGGGTATGAAGCAAATTGTCCGAGACTTGAAACCTTCTAATATTGAAGATATTTCTTCTATTTTGGCATTATACCGACCCGGACCCTTAGATGCAGGATTAATTCCTAAATTTATTAATCGTAAGCACGGTAGGGAAGAAATTGCCTATGACGATCAATTATTAGAGCCAATTTTAGATGAAACCTATGGAATCATGGTGTATCAAGAGCAAATTATGAAAATAGCTCAAGATATGGCTGGATATTCTTTGGGGCAAGCTGATTTACTCCGTCGAGCCATGGGTAAAAAGAAAGTTGCAGAAATGCAAAAACAGCGAGAAAAGTTTATTGATGGTTCAGCAAAAAATGGAGTTAATAAGAAAACAGCAGAAGAATTATTTGAGCAAATGTTGAAGTTTGCCCAATATTGTTTGAGCTATGATACCCAGATTTTGACAGTAGAATATGGGTTAATACCTATTGGTGAAATAGTAGAAAAAGGCATTGAATGTCAAGTATATACTGTGAATAAATCTGGAAATGTCTATACCCAACCCATTGCTCAATGGCATTACCGGGGAGAACAAGAAATTTTTGAGTATGACTTAGAAGATGGTTCTGTAATTCGAGCTACAAAGGACCATAAATTTATGACTACAGCAGGAGAAATGTTACCAATTGATGAAATATTTACTAGGGGATTAGATTTGCTACAAGTAAATAATTTACCAGTTTAATCTTCATTACCCAAAATTGAGAAATATAAAAAGTAGATTGGGTGGAACGTAGGGGAGCCTCAAAATTAGGCATTATGTGCCGAATAATTGTATAATTTACTATCAATATTTACTGAAAATAATCCCAGTAAATATTGCAAAACAAATACAATTAATGATTGTTCAAGAAATCAATAAAGTAATGACTAAAACATTAAAAGAATTTTTAGAAGCGTGCGAGACCTTAGGTACACTACGCTTAATTGTTACTAGTAGTGCTGCTGTATTAGAAGCGCGGGGTAAAATTGAAAAACTCTTTTACGCCGAATTGCCTAAAGGTAAGTATGCCAATATGCATAACGAAGGTTTTGAATTTCACTTGAATATGGACAAAATTACCCAAGTAAAATTTGAAACTGGGGAAGCAAAACGTGGTAACTTTACAACCTACGCAATCCGATTGTTAGACGATACAGAAAAACCTGCTTTAAGCTTGTTTTTACAATGGGGTAAACCAGGAGAGTATGAACCCGGACAAGTTGAAGCTTGGCAGAATTTACGAGAAAAATATGGCGAAATTTGGCAACCAGAACCTGTCTCAACAATTTAAAAATTAGGCGTTGCTGAATCAGGGGATGATTTCACTAAATTTTCAACGATTTCTCAATGGTTTCAAACCCTAGTTCATCCCGCACTTATGGAACGCCTAAATATCTAGCAGAGGTATCCACGGGTTTACGTTCTTAGGGGGTGAGTTTGGGTAAAGTGGCACTCCGGCGCATACCTGGGGCAACTGAACTTGATTTACCTTGAAGGATAAGATGTAAACGTTTGCTCACCCAAGGTTCAGGCTGTGTTGAAGTCTTAGAATAAAAGACAAATGCAGCTTTCCACAAATACTCAATCACATGAATAATATCTAGGACAATTGTTAAGTTGAGATTGTCTTTTTTTGCACATTTCTTTAGCAAGGATAATTCTTTCTTATTCCCATAAACTAAGGCTCAGAAACGTTTGTGTTTGTTTTGGTCAGGGAAGATTGCCTCATCAAAGGCTTCTGAAATAACCTTTTCGGGCTCTTTGGCTAAAGAAGCCCCAACACGCTTACCAATTGGTCGAGGTCGCTTAATTTTCCTATCTTCATCGGATGGGTTAACGATTTTTTGGGGTGTACGTACAAAGGAATTAATTCTATAAACACTAGCTACTGTCGCCATTCGCTTTGGGTTGTGCTTTTCACCCTTTGTTAAGCGTTTGTTTAACTTTTTGCTTGAAGCTAAGGGTCGTTTTTGAGTATTGGCACGTAAGTCTGATGTTCGCACTACAACACTATTCCCGTCCGCGCTAATTACGACTATTTCTCCTGTGTCTTGCAAATGTTTTGACTGAGCTTGTTGCTGGTGGTAGAAATCATCAAAAAATGAAGCACTATGGTAAGCCAGTTCTTCTGCTTGTCGCTTACCTATTTTGGCTGCTGTTGTTTTTTCAATGATTGCTGTTGTTTCTCTAAATCCCGAACGGGCTACTTCTATCCCACATTCCGCAGGTTAGTTAGCAAAGAAGATAATATTTACGACAGGGAGCACCAAAAAACTGTAGAATCCAGCACCGCTGTTCACTGAGGTTGGAAATCTGTTTCAAACAAGCGAAGGTTAATAAATGAATTGACATGAAACATTGAAACACCCAATGTAAAGTAGGAGTGGCAGTTGGTTTACCTAACTGATTTTGAATTGTTTAGGAGCCTCGTTTTAGACATTGGCGTAATGCCCTGTGACCTTGGGTGTAAACTAGCAAACACAAACCCATAACCATTCCCAAAGCCGCCACTCTTTTCCTTGAATTTAGAAACACAGTGGAAGTAAAAAATAATGGGTATTTGAGAAACCGAAAACCACGTTCTGTAGATTGTTGTGCCTTATATTCAGGTAAAACATCTTCGTTGCTAAGTTTGTCGGCATCAAGAACATTGGTGGCAAGAATAAACCTGCCAGCCTCTTCTGTGGCAATGGTAATTGCAGTTTCTTTGGGTACAATTTCGGCTTGAATCTGGTAAATTAGGGTAGGTTGAGAATCCTTGCGAGGTCTACCACATCCCCAGTGTTGGCCATATTCAATAACTTCAATATTTGCATGCAAGTTGATGAAATGGCAACTGACTCTCAAGTAATTTGGCTGGGTTGAATGCATCTTCGGCACATGCAAATTCCTGTTGACACAATTTTCGTAGTTGGGATTGTGCCTGGGTATATTTTTTGGTCAGACGTTTGTTTTCCCAGTTGTTTGAAGTCAGATTCTTTACGGGGTTCACTTTCTATCACTAGCCTCCGTTGTCCCACACCACCAGAATCATTACAACAGGGGGCAATACGATATCCTGGAATTTTACTTGGTACAAATGCATCAATACTGTTCTTTTCTAATAATTCTTTTACGGCAGTTAGGCTTGCAGGAACTCGAGATACCCATCTGAATGAGACTATCATCTGCAAATTCTCTTCAGTGTAAAGGGCTGCATCCGCAACAAATAAAGCATCAATTTGCCATTGTTTGTGGAAATGTGCCATAAGTGTTCCAAACATGGCAGAATCGACTTCATGACCATGTGCAACTCTTAAATATAAAGGAATATCTCCATGACCAGTCCACATCAAGTCAAGGATAAATTGTTTTAAATCTGGTCGGTGGTTTCTAGAATAACCATATGTAATTGTAATAAATCGTGATTATGCTGATGCTTCATCATCAATACCAGTTCCATAATCCTCATGTACATGAAATGAACTTGAATCCAAGTGGAAGCTGTCCATTTTAACTCCAAATCTATCTACTGCTGATAGTGGGACTCGGATAAAAATTTCTGTTAATCCTGCATCATATAGTTTCTCTAAGACTCTGCCCAAGGGTTCATCGTTCAAATGTTCTGGTTGTATTCCCTCTGCCAATAAATGTTCCGTTGCAATCCCTGAAAAGAACTTCTCAAATAAATATAGTGGTGCACTGATAAAGCCTAAGCCATTGAGAATCATTCCTTTGACCACTTGGCCTGGGCTGATTATTTCTTGGGGATGAGTTTCAAGCAGTTGGTTGAACAAATCAACTGCTTGGAACTCATCCCCAAGAAATAATCCCTGCCACTATGCATAACTGCTCGATATCTTGTACTTTGATTTGTGATTCTGAAAAACTCATATTTCAAATATATAACATTTTGCGATCGCACCTGCGGAATGTGGGTTTTAATAATTTCGTGATTACCTTTTTCTTTACGTTCGCAATAGCGAACGGTCAAATAATATGTCAAATAATCTGTTTTATCTCTCAATAACAGGGTAAATTTATATAACTCTTCCATTACATCCACTACCCTATCTTTATAAGCAGAATCTTCCATGGTGCCGTCTTCGTGAAATTATTGATAGGCTTTTGCTACGGAAGACTGATTAGGGATAGTAAACATCCGGATCTACCTACCTAAAATCCGCATGGTATTAACAGCATTAAAAGAGTGAGAACCACCACGAACTTGCATTACACCTAAAGTATTTCCTTGAGTTGGTCGGACTGCACCAATGCTTAAAGTTATCCAGTCAATTTGATTCTTGAGAATTCCTGTAATATTGCCATGCATTTCTGGGGAAGACCACACTTGACCTTCTGAGCATTGGCTCAATTCTCTCAGCTTTTGCACTTCAGGATGAGACTCATCAAATCTTCCCCGTAAAGGTAAATCATGGGAATAAGAAAATTTGACTTACGCTCCCATTTCTGTGATTATTTTTGCTGTTTCTTCTGCCAATAGGCTATAGGAACCCTCCCTCTCTTAAAGAGCCATATAAAAATAAAACTCTTGGTGGATGGTCGACGTTACTCACAATATCAATTACTCAAAATGGCTAATACAACGAGGATCTATTAAAGTTGCTTTTTCTGGGTTGCGGGGAAACCAAAAAGCTGTTTTTTTACACACTTCCACCAGCATTAACATCACTGGAACTTCAATTAATACCCCTACCACTGTCGCCAAAGCTGCGCCGGAATTTAAACCAAATAACATCACTGCTGTAGCGTTCACAACTTCAAAATGATTACTAGCTCCAATTAAGGCTGCTGGTGCTGCATCTTCATAACTTAATTTCAGTTTTTGCCCTGCAACGTAGGGAATCAGGAAGATAAAATTAGTCTGAATAAACAGGGCAACGGCAATCAATAAAATATGTAACGGATTGTTGATAGTTAGCTCTCCTTTGAAAGCGAATAACAGAAGTAAGGTGATAAGTAAAGCTGCGATCGCGACAGGAGAGAGATAATGTAGAAAGTTATTTTTAAACCACTCTTTACCCTTGTGTTTTTAAATCCATTAACGGCTATACATCCTTGCTGCTAAGGGTCAAGCAACATAAATTAAGACGGAGAAAACAATTGTTTGCCAAGGCACAATTAAATTGTTGGCAGATAGCAACCAGTATCCTAGAGGAGCATACAAAAATAGCATAGCCAAGGAATTGACCGCTACCATAACTAAGGTATGTCCTTGGTTACTGTAGGAAAGATAACCCCACATTAGTACCATAGCCGTGCAGGGAGCAATGCCTAGTAAAATAGCTCCCGCAATATAAGAATTTGCCAGAGTTACCTCTGCTCCTCGAATCGTTTCTGTTGCTGTGAATAAGAGTTGAAATACCCAACCGAAGAAGAATTGGGCAAATGCCACCATGCTAAAAGGCTTAATTAACCAATGCACCACCAAAGTTATAATTACGGGTTTGGGGGTACGTGCTGCTCTGACTGTCTGGGAAAAGTCAATCTTTACCATGATGGGATACATCATGGTAAAGATTGACAGATCGCAATAGGAATGGAGACATTGTAGATGCTCATAGCATCGAGGGCTTCGGCTAGACCAGGAAATGTTCTCCCTAGAGTGACCCCTGCAAGAATGCATAAAACTACCCAGAGAGTGAGATATTTTTCAAAGAAACTGAGTTTACTTCCAGCTTTGACAGCTTGGGGATTAATTTTAGTCCTACTGCTAGCCATATATTTGACATTAATGCATCAAGTTTGATTCATTATTGCTCTGGAGATGCAGCTTAACTTAGACAGGCATGATAACTATCCCTAGCCCTGTAATTATATATTTATAAAGCACATAGCGATTTATGTTCTCCAATTAGAGCAGTTCCATCATATATCAAATACTTTTAATATATAAAGTTTTTTTGTTGAATTAAGTTGTAATTCCGCGTGTATCACTGCAAAGTCTGGCTGGTATAACAGATTTAAAACGGCGGTATTCAGCTAGGTACTGTTCAAGGAAAACTATCTGAGAAAGGTTAAGGCTATAGTACATCCATCTTCCCTGTTGACGAGATTGAACTAATCCTGCTTCTTTGAGGGTTTTGAGATGGAATGATAATTTAGATTGATTGATATCAAGTTGTTCGCAAAGCTCGCAGACACATAAATCTTGAGATCGCAATAACTCTAATATTTTGATGCGTAAAGGATCTGATAAAGCTTGAAAGCCTGTTGCGAAAGAGGTAATTCTTGATGATGTAGTAAATTGCATCAATTTTTTTTTGAGTGTTGAGTTATTGGGTATCAACTTCCAATTTTAATGGGAATAGAGAGTATGTCCCTGCATTTATTCTCCAAAAAATAGTTTAAGAGCCTTGATAAATTAGTATTTATAAATACTCACCAGATCTTAGAGCATCAATAGGGAGAAGAAACTTGTGCAATCACCCTCCATCAACTAAGAAGATGACTTCTAAATTCAGTTAATACCGATCTGTACTAAAAGCCAAAGCTGAAAATTTTGATTTTTATGAGCTGGTGAAGATTTTAGCTGGAGATCCTAATGTTGGGACTAATTTAACTCCAAATTCAGCTTCAAATACATCCTTTTTGAAGTCTAAACTCCACAACTCCAGGGCACAATCATCATCTATCTTTTGTGGAAAGACTCGCAGTAATAATTCTTGGATATCCCGATTGTATTCACATTTGACTTGATGTATTGCACCGATTTTTCGCCTATCTAATGCTACAGCTAATCTTAAAATAGAGCTTAATTGACCTACTAAAATTTTATTTCTCTTGCCAATTAAATTCCGATAGTTTTCGTGTTTTTTCTTTGGGGCTGATTTGCGGTGATAACGAGCTAAGTTGGCAATAATCTCAATTTCGGTTTCTGTATACCCTAATAATTCACCGTTGCGAATTAAATAATAGGAATGCTTGTGGTGAGAATCATGGGTGATGTAATGACCACAATTATGTAATATTGCTGCTGCCCATAGTAATTCCTTGTCTTCTTCTCCCCAACTATGAAGCAAATATTGGGTTTGTTCTAAGAGACTGAGAGCAAAATTAGCAACCCGATCGCTATATTCTAAATTCACACCAAATTTTTTAGCTACTTTTAATACACTCCGCTTCCGCACAGAGCCTTGATACCGCAGTCGGTCTTCTATTAAACCGTGGCTTAACATCCAATCTACAATTACCCCTTCCCTTAGGGCTCGCTCACAAACAGTAATGTCATGTACTCCTAATAGAGTCATTACTTTCTGTAATATGACTGCACCTGCTAGTATAACTTCTGACCTTTTATCCGGCATGCCTGGAATTTCAACCCGTTCATTGTAAGTCATTTTCCGTAAACGGTTGACCCAATCCCGCAGTTCTGTGAGACTAAATTGATAACCATTGAGGGTAGAGGGTTCATATCCCAATTTTTCCTGGGCATGAATCATAGCTAAGGTTTCGATGGTTCCGGAAGTACCTACCAAACGAGCTGATTCACCAAATTTTAAGCTACCCAACACCTCATCCACAGAACGTTCCAACATTCCCTTGGCATATGCCTGTAAATATTGAAATTCAATATTACTAATGGGATCGGAATGAATTAACTCACCAGTTAGACGAACTGCACCTACCTTAGTACTAGTTAATACCCTTTCTTGATGACTATCACCCAAAATGATTTCTGTGGAACCACCTCCAATATCCACAATAATGTGGGGGTGGTTGTTAAATTCCATCCCGGAAAGCACTCCCAGATAAATACGTCGTGCTTCTTCTGGACCAGAAATTAAATCTACTCTTAAACCAACTTCCTCTTCTACTCTCTGCAAAAAGTCCTTGCCATTTGGTGCCTCTCTTACTGCACTGGTAGCAACTGCCACAATGTTTTCTGCATGAAGTGATTTGGCAATTTCTTGGAAACGACCCAAAGCCGCGATCGTCTTTTTCATATTTTCCTGTTTGAGGTCCCCTGTGGCAATATGGCGATCGCCCAATCTTACCGTTTCTTTTTCCCTACCAATTATGCTAAATGCAGGTAAGGTCGGTTCAATCCGCACAATTACCATGTGTACGGAGTTTGTCCCCATGTCTATGGCCGCAAGAATACGATGTTGCTCAACTGTGGGGACAGGATTATTTTGAGGCCTTTGAGAAATTAAATTTACCATCGGTCTTTGCCTGGATATGGGGAGGGTATGTAAATTTGAGATATTTCGACAAGTGCTACAGTAAGCTTGTCGAGCTGCTCAGTACAAGTAAGTTTTAGATTTTAGATTTTGGATTTCTCTGTCACAGAAGCCCACGTGTTTTGGGATTGATTTTATGCTTCTGGCAGTCGCAGCATATATTTTGCTTCCCTGGAAGAACCAAAGTTTCTAAAATATTCCACCAAAATAAATTTATTTATTTACAACTCAATCTAAAGATTAATTAGCATTCTAGATGTATCTAAAAAGTAGTTAATCTTAAAATTGTACTTTTATAAATATCAAATAACGATATTCTATAGATGTGAAGATGTATGAACTAATTGTTCTTGAAATAAAAATATTTCAGTTATGTTGACTAACCCTAACAGCACCAATGAACCCATTTGTTCAGCGCTCGTTCGGCTTTTAAGGTGGAATAAACCAGAAGGAAGGATTATTCTAATGATTCCTGCTCTTTGGGCTCTGTTTCTAGCTGCATCAGGTAAACCACCTTTACCTTTGGTAGGAACGATTATTCTTGGTAGTCTTGCCACTAGTGCTGCTGGATGTGTAGTTAATGACTTATGGGACAGGAATATCGATCCAGAAGTAGAAAGGACTCGCAATCGCCCCCTAGCTTCTCGGGCTCTTTCGGTCAAGGTTGGAATTGTGGTGGCAATAGTCGCAATGGCTTGTGCTGCCGTGCTTGCCTTCTATCTTAACCCATTCACCTTCTGGTTATGTGTAGCTGCTGTACCAGTAATTTTGCTTTATCCAGGAGCCAAGCGGGTATTTCCTGTACCTCAGTTAGTGCTTTCTATTGCTTGGGGTTTTGCTGTGCTGATTAGTTGGAGTGCTATTACCCAAACTTTATCTTTACCTACTTGGTTACTGTGGGGTGCAACAGTTTTATGGACATTGGGATTTGATACCATTTATGCCATGAGCGATCGCGAAGATGATCGACGCATTGGCGTAAATTCCAGTGCCCTGTTTTTCGGTAAATATGTTGTGGTCGCTATTAGTACTTTTTTTGCCGGAACTGTTGTACTATTAACGACCTTGGGAATAGTCATCCATCTGAACTGGGCTTTTTGGGTTAGTTTAGCGATAGGAACAGTAGGATGGATTTGGCAAATTTTTAATCTCACCAAATCTGAATTACCTAACCATATTTATGGTCGAATGTTCCGCCAAAATGTTTGGATTGGTTTGATCTTACTGGTTGGCATGATTATCGGTAATTCTCAACAGTAACCAGCTAATAACTTGATGTGATTTTTTTTATTTTGTAGCGACATCGAATTATAACTTATTCACATTATTTCCGTAAATCTATCTTCAGCTAGTTACGCAATTACACTGATTTAGTTTATTGGTTGGTTATATGCATCAAATTGTTTAAATACACCCAATCCGATGAAACAATATATCAATACAAGAAGTTATGTAGACACTCTTCTTGTACGAATCTTCGCAATTAGTTTATTGTTTCTTGGTACTGCGGGTATAGTTGCGGGTGGTTTTTGCATGAGAAATTCATTTGTGAGGAGAAATGAATCTCAAACTATAACTAATACCGAACGTTATAAAGAAGTCCGGTTCCAAGTTTGGTCAAAACCTGAAATCATTAAGCATTTCCCTGACAGTATACCCACTGATGCTAAAGAAGTAAAAATGATTTATGCTCCCGGTCTAATTAAGGGGAGTAGTCTTTTACAACTGAGATATAAACTCCCATTAATTAGGATAGAAAAATTACTTACTGACTATTATAAAATAGCGAAACACAAGTACCTAGGTGGTAATACAAACAACCATGCAAACCAAGCTCAAGGTGTACCCACAACCTTCTTCTACAGCAACAAATTACAAGAAGAGACATTTCCCCCTACCTATCAAATTTTAGTCTTAGATGCCCGCGATCGCGGCACTCCCGACTTTAAATGGCAACATGGTGATAGTTATGGTGTAGCAATTGACAAACTTAATTCAGAAATTATTTATTGGGCGGAGCAATGGTAAAGGAATTTGATATTTTGGATAATAATCTTCTTTGTCTCACTCCCCAGAAGGGAAAATTATTCTCTGTACCCTGCTATCCATTGGTGTTAACTTAGAGTGAAAGTTTTCATTGCTAAGTCCTTGAAATTAATCTAATTCCAGGGCTCAGGCCTTGGAATGCAGTTTTTTAATTTCTGCCTCTTCTAGCTGAAAACTAGAGTATTGAATTGAGTAATGAGCAACCCTAAACCCCTACTGTCAAGTTAATCATTTACCTAACCCCTATTTTTAAGACAGCTGGTAAGTTTAAAATATATAGACTAGTTAATTACAAAATAAATTAAAACAGCCGTGAATGAGAATGGGGCAATACCACACAGCAGTAAACCGACCCACTACACCCTGTTAGGATTACATCCATCAGCATCAGTAATCGAAATCCGTCGTGCTTACAGGGAACTAAGCAAACGCTATCATCCAGACACAACAGATTTATCTGCTAGTGATGCTACCGCTAAATTTCAGCAGTTGAATGAAGCTTATGCCACTTTGAGTAATCCAGAAAGACGTTTTACCTACGACTTGAAAATTGGTTACTCCCCGTTTGGGGTGATTCAGCCGCCTCCTAGCTTCAATAAATTTATCCCTTCTGGTTATGACTGGACAAAATCAGCTTATCTTGATGCAACTGATCGCCCACTTTCAGGAGGGGAACTTTTTGCTTTGTTTATTTTGGTGGTGACATTTGTTGGTTGTCTAATTTTAGCAGTTGCGATAGGTATTACCCGTGGTGATTCAGTATCACCTACCGCCATAACACAGCAATTAAGTAATATTACTAGTGTCACCACTCCATTTTGAGTTAGTGGTGACATGTCCTAACTAGGATAATCTAATATCTAAAATCTAAAATCGAATGACTTTGCCTTCTCCAAACACAGCTTTATACAGTCATCCTTTACCTGACATTGAGAAATGGTTAAGATCACAAGGATGTACTCAAGACGAAAAACAACTACATTATTGGTATTTAAACAAAGAGTCTTGGCAAGCCGAACTCTACTTAGATATAGAGCAAATTGTTGTTACCTATATCGAAGCAGGTGATGACGGAGAAGATATTCAACGAGCCTTTAAATATTCTTTAACTCGCCAAGATATAGAACAAGCAATTTTTTCTGGTCCCTAGGTGAGCAGGGGAGCTAGGGAGTAGGAAAGACAAGGAAAAGAAATGTTAACAGTTAACTGTCAACTCGTTACTCCATAATTTTCCTACTCTTCCCTAGAGGATTTTGCCAAAACGACGCTCCCGTTGCTGGTAGGTGCATAAAGCTCGGTATAACTCACTCCTGTCAAAATCTGGCCATAAAGTATCAGTAATATAAATTTCTGAATAAGCCATTTGCCAGAGAAGAAAATTTGATAGACGCACTTCTCCACTGGTACGAATTAACAAATCTGGATCGGAAGTTCCAGCTGTATATAAATGGCGTTCAAATGTAGCTTCATCGATTTCATCCGCTTGGAGTAAACCTTGTTCTACTTTTAGCGCGATCGCGCGACAAGCTTGAACAATTTCTTGCCTCCCACCATAATTAGTTGCTACGGTAAACCGGATACTGCGATTATTTTTAGTTTCTTCCATAGAACGGGAAATTTCTGCTTGTAAAGCAGCAGGAAGAGGATTCAAATTGCCTACAAATTTAATTTCTACATTCTCCTGTACCATTTCCCTTAATTCTTGGCGCAAAACCCCTTGAAATAGGTTCATT
>CBZS010000222.1 GCA_000613065.1 Richelia intracellularis
GATTCCTAAATACAAGGACAAGTCAGGAATTAGAATAGACTCCCAGGATAGCATTTTTATTGAAAAATTTGCCAAAGGGATAAAGTTAACACTTTTCCCAAGCACCCCGTAAGTATCGCCAATTCTCTGCTCATATCCAAAACATACCCAGTTTATACATACAGCCTGGGGACTACCATAGAGGAAAAAACAGAAAACCCTGTTTATCAATACCTCTAAAATAAAAATACATATTCAAAAATCATGAATTCCGAAGCGAACATTTCTCAAGCAGCCAATTCTGGTTTTAGCATGGACGACTTTGCTAAAGCCTTAGAACAGCACGACTACGACTTTCAGAAAGGACAGGTGGTTAGGGGTAAAGTATTCCAATTAGAGCCAGATGGTGCGTATGTGGATATTGGTGGTAAATCAGCAGCTTTTGTTCCCCGCGATGAGTCTGCTTTAAGGACTGTAACTGATATATCTGAAGTATTACCTTTAAACGAAGAACTGGATTTTTTAATTATTCGGGAACAGGATGCTGAAGGAGAGATAACCCTTTCTCGTAAACAATTAGAAATTCAAAATATTTGGAAAAAGCTGGCACAGATGCAAGAAGATTCCCAAACTGTTGCAGTGCGGGTAACGGGTGTGAATAAAGGTGGTGTGACAGTTAACTTTCAAGGATTACGGGGATTTATTCCGCGTTCGCACCTGCAAGAGAGAGATAATTTAGAAGCATTAATTGGGCAAACTTTGACTGTTGGCTTTGTAGAAATTAATCGCAGTGCCAAAAAACTGATACTTTCTCAACGATTGGCTACTCGTTCTGCAAGTTTCAGTTTATTAGAAATTGGTCAGCTTGTAGAAGGTAAGGTAACCGGAGTCAAGCCATTTGGTGTATTTATCGATGTTGATGGCATGAGTGCCCTACTGCATATTAAACAGATTAGCCAAAAATTCATTGAAAATTTAGACCAAATATTTCAAGCTGGTCAACTTGTGCAAGCCGTGATTATAGACTTAGATGAAGGCAAGGGTAGGATCGCTCTTTCTACCAGGGTGTTGGAAAACTTCCCTGGAGAGATGCTAGAGAATATGGATGAAGTGATGAGTTCAGCAGCAGCTCGGGCAGAAAGAGCAAGAAATAAGTTGTCTGAATGAAATGACAATTGTTTTTTGTAGTGCGGATTTCTAGATTCCTTCTTATAGATTAATATTAGGGAGTTAGATGTTCGCCCTATCACACACTTCGTATAACTATTACAAATCTTATTGTTGTGAAATTGGAAAAAGCCCATAATTATCATTCAGTTTTCCAGTTATTTTTGGAATCACACATCTGATTCCACTTTTACCTCCTTCTGCGTCACCCCGATACCGAGGGATGATATGAATGGCTGTGTGCATTACATTTTGTTTGTCCACCATGCTTATCAATATTTATCCCCACATTAAAACCATCTGGAGCAAATTCCTGTTGGATAATCTCTTGCACTTTATTAACCATCATCCAACAAGCAAATTGTTTTTATTATGGCATTTCAAAGTAATTACTAATGTGCCATTTAGGAATAATTAAAGAATGACCTTTGCTGATGGGATAGGCATCCATAATTGCATAGGCATGAGCCTATTATGTGACCAATTTGAGGCTTTTATCGGGGTGACATAATATGCAATTGCTATATTTATGTTTTCGATAATTATAATGGGTATATTCATAAATTTCACAATTATCATCTAAATATATAGAAGTAAAAGGTAACTTTGCAAGACATTGATATGTAGGTTTTTTCTGAACGTAGTGTTCTCGAAAACGTTCCTTTTTT
>CBZS010000223.1 GCA_000613065.1 Richelia intracellularis
AGACTTCAACACAGGCAGATGCTAGGGAGAGCAAACGTTTACAGCTTATCCTTGAAGGTAAATCAAGTTCAGTTGCCCCAGGTATGGGCCGGAGTGCGACTTTACCCAAACTCACCCCCCAACAACCTAAACCCGTGGATACCTGTGCTAGATATTTACTTAACAATGCCAAATACCTCAAATATGACGATTAATCGCCACGGGGGTGATTGAGGGTGTTTGTCGCCACCTGATTAAAGACAGGATGGATATCACTGGGGCTAGATGGACCATGAGGGGTCCTGAGGCTGTTTTACCCCTGGGTTCTTTATACATCAGTGGCGATTGGGATGAGTATTGGCAGTTTCATCTACAACAAGAACATAAACGCAATCACCTGGCTTTGTACTCTAGTGGTATTCCTTTGATCAAGCAAGTTCTCAAAGCAAAGCTCGTTGTTCTACTACTCCTCCACCTCTTCCAATACCTGTCTAAGTTCCACTCCCCGTCTTACTAAGAGGATATTTTAAAAGTCGAAGTGAGTTACAAATCATGCAAGTCCCCTGACCATGATACGTATCATTGCAATATAAATTAAAGTCTCACAAGTTTCAGGTAGCCTTTCATAGTCCTTACTTAATCTTCTAGACCAATTGAGCCACCCGAAAGTTCGTTGTACAACCCAAGGTTTTGGTAAAAGGGTAAAACCCTTCTTTTCTAAGGGTCTGAGAACCAATTCCACAATCCAACGAAAAACATCGATTATCCAGTGGGCAAAATCTTCCCCCTGATATCCTCCATCCATCCAGATAGATAGTGTGCAGTCTTTTAACTTTATCTTTCATCTGATAAACCTGCCAGAACGTGCACGTTTAGTTTAGCCCCTGCACGTTCTGGCACACTTGCACAAGTCACCAAGACTCCCAAAACTAGCCCTAACAAGTCAACCGTAATAAATCGCTTACGTCCATGTATTTTTTTTCCTGGGTCGAAACCAACATCCGTACAAATCATGGTTGCGGTTTCAACTGATTGGCCATCAAAGGCTGCTTCCCATGGACTTGGTTCTCGACTGGCTGCTACCCTAACCCATTCATATAGTTTGTCATGAACCTGAAGCCAAGTACGGTCTTTCCGCCATCTTCTGAAATAGCCATAGACTGTAGACCAAGGTGGTAAATCTCCTGGTAATGCCCACCATGTACATCCTTGACACAGTACGTATAAAATCGCGTTTATTACTGCGTACATACATGTTGTACGTGGATGACCACCTGGTTTTGCCTCTGGAAACAGCTCTGGGATTAACTCCCACTGTTTCCACGTTAAATTGCTAGGATAATTCTTAGTCATTTGCTCACGGGGTGCTGTTTTCTATAATTCTCAGCATATGCCTTGTGAGCTTTTTGATGATAACTCCCACCTTTTAAAACATCCTCTAAAAGAGTCGCGCCCAATTAAAAATTACTAGGCCTTGCATAAGTGCGGGATGAATTAGCGTTTGAAATCATTGATAAATCGTTGAAAATTTAGTGAAATCATCCCGAACTTATGCAACGCCAATTACTATAAACAATATATTGTCAACTCTACTCTTGTTCAAAATCTTTAATACTTTTATTTGCCATCAATATCACGACCCAGATGTCTAGCAATACAAACAGTTTGGGGCAAAACACCAATTAAGAGGGCAAATGCTTCATCCGGTAAACCAGCTACTACATCACTAGGAAAATATTGCTCAAATTGATCAAGAATTTTCTGAATTCTTTGGCTTGGAGAAGGATTTTCTGTGATTTGTTTAATCAAGCGAATCCATTGCCTTCTAATTAAATAAGCTTTCTGACGTTCTTCATGGTTGCTAGCATCTATCCCCAATAAAGATAGATGACCGATGGGTAATACCCCCTGGCAATCTCTATCATAATCACCACCAACTACAGCCCCTGGACCCGCAAATTCAGCATGATGCTTCTTGAAAATTATTAGGCCATTTCGCTTGCGGCTATTAACTGTGAAAACTTTTTCATTCAATATATCTGTCAGTAAACTCGAATTGTGAGAATTCTCAGTTACTGGAGATGATATTACTAAATATTCAAGGAAGCTATTGTCATAGGAATAACTTGATATCATAGTACCTCGATAGCGGTGATTATAGACGCTATCCGTGGATTTCAACTTATCAATGAATTGGCTAGGATTGTACACTTTCTATTAGGCTATTCTATTAAACCAAAGCCTTTACAGCTTTGAGGAGCAACTAATTATATGACTCTTCGGCTCTAAGAATTAAGAATAAAGATGTGTGTGTTAAATTTAAGTAATAATATTTTATGAGATTTTATTAGACTTGTCTCTCCCTCTAAGACTTGTTTTATTAAAGTTTTTATAAAGATTGTTTTTTAGAATACAAAGCTCAGATGAGGAATATCTTTACTACTATTTTTAAGACACATCCAAAAGAACGTTTCATAGCAGGGTAAGCGCATCTCAAATTCTATTGACAAGCGGGTTGAGAGGTCTCATCATCATGTTGGGATAAACAAGCAGTAAGAACAGTCAGCATATAATTATTATCCATAGCGGCTCCATTAGATTTTTGGCGATTACTACGTTTCAAAGATTGCTCTAGGTTTAAAGCATTAAGAGCTATTCGCCGCACAAGTGCTAAGTTTTGTGGAGCATGACCAGTACGGACACCACAAGCATCTTCAGAAAAAGTGAGATCTAAAGTCCAATGCAAGCCATTTTCCACACCCCAATGAAGACGAATCACTTGTCCTAAGTTACGAGCATCACAATTTAAACTAGTTATACCATTCTTATGTGAAGCAGCACATAATTAATGGGGTAAAAGGCTTATATATAGTTACTAGTTCTATGCAACTTCATAAAAAAATGCTATTAGATAAAAGTGAACTTCACGGGTTGTTTGATTCCAATGATGTCGGGCGTTGCATAAGTGCGGGATGATTTAACTAAATTTTCAACGATTTATCAATGGTTTCAAACCCTAATTCATCCCGCACTTATGCAACGCCAGATGTCCTACCCGCACAACCATGACAACACATTTAAGACCAACCCAATTGTCTTGGTTATGCAAAGTTTGCTGTTGAGAAATAGGAACACACCAAATTTGACGTTTTTCAGTACGATCATGACCTTTCTCTACCCGTTTATCATAACTATGGATAATACCTTTAAAGCCTTGAGATAACTGTTGCTCAAACCAATTTTTCACTTGTCCGTAAAGTTTAGGATCATTACCTTTGAGTGCTAAAACATAATCTGCTTTTGCATTAAAGATTTGGAATGCAATTGCTGTTTGCGTACCCATGGCATCAATGGTAATAATACATCCAGCCATGTCTAATAATTCCAATAATGCAGGGATTGCTGTAATTTCATTCGATTTATCGTCTTCTTTTAGGACAAGTAAAACAAGACGATGTTCACTCGACCATGCACTAACTAGATGTAACGCTGATTTACCCTGTTCTCTATCATAGGAACCTTTGAGGGTCTTACCATCAATAGGAATTACCTGTGCTCCTGGGGCTTCAACTATTGATTCTACCCAACGTCGAAAGCACCGCTCAAATACTTTTGGGTTAATGGGTTCAAACACCCGTCGAAACGTATCTGGACTTGGGATGCCCTCTGGTAAAGCTAAAAACTGCTCCAACCAGTCGTATTTACTCAATCCATAATTTTCCATGTCCTCCCATCCCTTACCTCCTGGAATCACTGATAGTATTCCAATGATTAAAATATCTGTTAATAAATGGACACGGGTTCTTTCTACAGGTGGGTCTTCTATCTCACTAAAAACTAATGACATCTTTTCTGTCAATGCAGTGGCATTGGCTATACTCAAATTTTTTGAGTTTTTAATCTTTGGTTTTGAAGATTTGAAACCCGTAGGCGCAAGCCTTCTTGTCAGAGATACCATTAGATTAACCCGTTCATTTCAGATACACCCTTTGCGTCCTTAGCATACTACTTAACTTCTGCGATAACTTTTAGCTCCAATACTTTTTGATGAAGATGATTGGGAAGCAGCAGCAGCGAGAAAAGAGTCTGTTGTATCTCCTGCCAAAAAAAGCGAAAAAGCTAAAAATAAAGCGAACAAAAAGCGTACCTCAGATAATTTGCCCGTTCATAGCTTCCAAACTTTATTGGATGATTTAGCTACAATTGTTAAAAATACAATTTCTACAACAATTGGTAGTAAATCCTTCGTTTTTGAGAAGATTACTCAGCCTACAGCTATACAACAAAGAGCAATAGATTTACTCGGGATTAGCATGATTTTTACTCAATAAGCTTGGACTTTAAATCTCTGTAAGTCTCACTATTCATAGATTACGTTTTTAGTCAAAGGGTAACTTCAGGTTAAGATATTCCAGGTATCAAAGAAACAGGAAGTATTTTGGAAGGAGAAACAGTGCGTGTACTACAAGATTGAATTTTGCGAATGGTTGCTTTAATACAAACCATATATTTCCGATTTGAAACGCAAATCTGACTTGGAAAGTTTTTATGTCAGTTATGTACTTTGATTTTTGTCGTTTAAATGAATTTTATTCATCTACTGCTTTTGTATTGCCTGATTTTACCCAACCCTCTTGTTCGCTACCATCTATACGAATTCTTTGCCAAGCCTTGTCGGGACTTTCTTCTAAAACAATCACCTTCCTATTAAAGGCAACATATCCTATTCGTTTAGCATTTATATCAGCTGTCTCACGTATACTCAAGCCTTGGGGCCAGGTAACACGAGCCTTGTAAGCTCCAGGGGGTAGAATTTCTGGAGATTCATCTGGTTCTAGAGTTGGTTCGGGTTTAGCTGGGGAAGTTTTTTTATTTGTAGCTGAGTTTTTAGATGCTTCTTTTTTTACTTGTCTTTGGGATGAATTAGCTTTTACGGCTGATTTATCATTACTAAAAATAGGTTTTTCTGGAGGAATTGAAGTTCTATTCATTAGATATAAAGCAACAGCAAAACCACTACCAAACAAAATAGCGATCGCTAGTAAAAAGCCTAATATATATTTGAGTATATTC
>CBZS010000224.1 GCA_000613065.1 Richelia intracellularis
TTGGTATGTCAAAAGTCTAGTTGTAAAAAAAGGGGAGGTAAAGGGTTACTTTCAGAAATAGAAAATAAATTATGGGATCGCGGTCTGGAAGAACTGGTATAAATTGAAAGCACGGGATGTTTAAAACGTTGTAAGAGTGCTCCTAGTTGTGTGTTTAAAGTAGGTAAAAAGCAATATAAAAAGATGCATCCAGAGGCCATTGTTAATCTTTTGATGCAAGAAGATACTATGAATATTGCGAAACAAGGGGTATAAATTGACCTAGTTTGAGACTGTCTAATACTCTTCTTAATATACAAGATTGGAAAGCCACCGGGATTAAAGATGTTTACCAGTACATAGTCAGTGGTGGTGAAGCGACAGGGTAGCCCAACAAATATTAAATCAATTTAATATTTTTACTGTATTTGTTCCATGTTATTAAAATTGATAAGACTTACACAGCCAACACATTAATAACTATAGGGTGTATGGTGGTTGGATAAATATTGTATGTACCAATTAAGACTTGTAGCGTTACACACTAACTAATGATTGTGACAATATCCTAAGTCCTGAGGTTATTGTATACAGATAAAATTAGGGAAAAGCTTACCAAATAATAAATTGGCAACTTGGCAGGTTTTGAACTTTTGATACTATTACTGTGGTTTTGGTGCAAGGGGTGTATCAAAAAAAAACCCGACTAATCAGTCGGGGTTTTTCCATGGCTACAAGGCTGAGGCACTACAAAATTAACATTTCAACCGAAATACCGAAATATCGAAATACCGATCGCTGTAACCAAATTTATAAAAAGTATGTAAATTCATTAAATCAATTAGATAATGAGGTTTATACTTAAAAGTTTTCATAAAGCAACCATAATACAGTAGCTATTACGTACAAAGACGGAATAAGAAAGAAAGACAATATTGTACAAATGGTTATTTATAAATGCAAGATATTTTCGACTTAGTGTTAGGTAATCACAAATGGTATAGAAAGATGATTGGTGGTAAATGGGATAGAGTTTCCGTACCTCTTTTTTCTGGTTCTGATTTGGTCTGGATGAGAGCATATAAACTTAATTTAGAGTTTCGCTGCATGGTGTAAAATTCAGAAGATTATACCCAAGTGTCAACTAATTAAATTTAAATCATTGATTTTTTATTCATTAAGTTAACAATAATTATCCACATTTACTTTTTTGCCGTTTTCAAGATAAGATTAATTGTATAAATTGAGAATCTATTAAATTAACGATAATTAT
This sequence comes from Richelia intracellularis, assembly GCA_000613065.1. Taxonomy (GTDB): domain Bacteria; phylum Cyanobacteriota; class Cyanobacteriia; order Cyanobacteriales; family Nostocaceae; genus Richelia; species Richelia intracellularis_B. The sequence continues at coordinate 1,253 of CBZS010000224.1, forward strand.
CAACACCCAAAATGTATTAAATATCCTTCATAGACATGAATTAATCTATGCTAATTGTATAGATTAATTTGGTATGACTAGAATCAAGCAGCCATTATAAATTTGTGAAATAGCTTTAATTAAAGGCTTTTGCACTCTAACACGGGCAGACTTGCCCTGAGCGGATCAACAGGGAGCAGGGGAAAATTAAATCTCAACTGCCAATCAATCATCAATTAAAACAACACGTTATCATCTATATACTGAATTCTATACATAGGTAGTTGATTCAGTGGGAGACCGGGAATATTTTTTGAATATAAATTTCCCATTCCCACCTAAATTACCCTTGCGTGAGAAAAATCATGGAAACAGCTTCACAACTGCACAACCGTTTACATCATTACTATCAACAAATTAGAAAAATCATCCTATCACGCCAAAACCCCATTACTGGTTTGCTGCCGGCAAGTACGGCAATTACCGCCCACGGTGATTACACCGATGCTTGGGTGCGTGACAATGTTTACAGTATTTTGGCAGTTTGGGGATTAGCGCTGGCATACCGTAAGGTAGATGAAAGTCAGGGACGCACATATGAGCTAGAGCATAGTGTAGTCAAGTTGATGCGCGGTTTGTTGTTTGCCATGATGCGGCAAGCTGGAAAGGTAGAGCAGTTTAAACATACCCAATCACCTTTAGATGCTTTACACGCTAAGTACAACACTTTTACGGGGGATATAGTTGTTGGTGATGATGAATGGGGACATTTGCAGTTAGATGCCACATCTATCTTTCTATTGATGCTGGCACAGATGACGGCTTCTGGTTTACAAATCATCTATACCTTGGATGAAGTAAATTTTGTCCAAAATCTGGTGTACTACGTTGGTAGGGCTTATCGTACTCCCGATTATGGTATTTGGGAACGGGGTAATAAAATCAACCATGGTAATGCAGAGTTAAATGCTAGTTCTGTAGGCATGGCAAAAGCAGCCTTAGAAGCAATTAATGGGTTGAATTTGTTTGGGGTGCGGGGTAGTCATGCTTCTGTAATTCATGTTCTTCCCGATGAAATTGCCCGTACCAGAATTACTCTAGAGTCTGTATTACCAAGGGAATCTGCGTCGAAGGAAAGTGATGGGGCACTATTGAGTATTATTGGTTTTCCTGCCTTTGCAGTGGTAGATAAGCAATTAAGACAACGTACCCTTGATGATATTGTCAACAAGCTGGAAGGAAAATATGGTTGCAAGCGTTTTCTCCGGGATGGGCATCAAACTGTAATAGAAGATACTCAACGGTTGCACTATGAACCTTGGGAATTGAAGCAGTTTGAGGATATTGAATGCGAGTGGCCCCTATTTTTTACATATTTATTACTAGATGCTGTGTTTTTTGGCGATCAAGATAGGGTTAAGCATTACCAACAACGCTTACAGTCAGTGTTGGCAGAACAAGACGGGTTAGCTTTACTACCAGAATTATATTATGTACCGGAAGAATATATTGAGGCAGAAAAGGCTGCACCCCAAACCCAACCAAGACTACCCAATGAAAATATCCCTTTGGTTTGGGCACAGAGCTTATACTTCCTAGGGCTAATGCTAAGTGAAAGCCTACTCGATGTAGGAGATATAGATCCCCTGGGTAGGCATTTACGCATCGGCAAATATCGAGATCCTCTAGTGCAAATTGCTTTGTTAGCAGAGGATGAGGATTTACAAACTAAATTAGAAGTTTATGGGATTGCCACCCAAACGCCAAACCAAATTGAACCGATTCAGGTAAGACAGGCGGGTGAACTATCTTCGATTTATGCTCAGTTAGGTCGTAATGAAAAATTGAGATTAACTGGTCGTCCATTAAGAAGACTGCGGAGTTTAACTACATCTAGATTTTTTCGTATAGGTAAAGAAACAGTGGTATTTTTACCATCTTTTCTGGATGCAGAGCAATTTTACCTTACCTTAGATTACCATTTCTTGGTTGATCGCCTGAAAAGTGAATTGGCTTATATTCAAAGCTATTGGCATAATTTGGGTCGTCCAACATTAACCTTAATGTTGACCCACACCATGTTAGAAACTGGTAAAGAAGCGCTGCTAAAATTAGTGCAGGAACTGCAAGATGGTGTTTCTAATGGCGTGCGGGTACAGTTGGGGCAGTTAAACCAATTTATACTCACAGGTACAACGGAAAGGATTGATTTCCTCCACGAATTTAACCTATCCCCTTCTCCTGTTAGGAATGCTCAATTACACTGCTCCTATCT
>CBZS010000225.1 GCA_000613065.1 Richelia intracellularis
TTTCAATCAAAGAGCATTATTTATAAGTTTAAAAAGTATTCATCTGTTAGAATAATCATGTCATTACTAAATTGTATAATTAATTTGACCTAAGTAATATTAATCTATACAATGCAATTTCATATGCCCAGAACATTGAAATATTAAATATTCAAAGTCAGTAAGTAAAAACTTCATCAGGCTATTATTTCTCTAAATAAAGTATTCAACTACATAAAAAATATCATCACAGCACAAGAAAGACAAACTACATATTATTGCTTTAAAAAAGCTAGAATATATAGATTATATTATAAAAAGTATAACTTTAAATTTAATCAGGATTTAAATTATCATGACCCTAAAAAACATGCGATATATTGTAGTATATTACAAGAACTTAGGCTTACATGAAACACATTAATAAAATGAGAATTATATTTCTCTATTTATTTTTTCTAGAGAAAAAACAGTTAACCAATAAATACTATTTAGAAAAAGGATTAGTAAAGCTTTTTACTAAACTAGTTAGTAAGACAGATCAGGAATATACTTGCATTGAAGCGTTGAGTAGCAAATTTAAAAATCAATATGGTCAATCAGTAACTCAAATCATGGAAATATTAGGCCTAGCTCCTAATTTCATTGTTTTTTTACATTCATGGCATACATTTGCAGTAACAAAAAAGGATAATCAGTGGCAAGTAGCTCTGAGGCAAGACTCTGAAGCTAAAATGTCGGTATAAGACCAATCAGGCAGGTTTTGAAGAAATCTAGCAAGTAGTCAAAAAGGTATCGGTTTATAATTGCTGATATTGCTGGATGTTCAAAGCTGATGAAAATCGACCATATCCACTTCTATGTAGAAGATGCTCTATTGTGGCGAGATTGGTTTATCTACCATCTTGGTTTTCGATCACTAATTACCCACACCCATAGTTTCCATACCTGCACTAAAGCCGTAACCAGTGGTTCTATCAACTTTTTCTTCTCATCCCCAATTTTAGCAACCAGTCCTGTAGCCACATTTCTCTCTCAACATCCTCCTGGAGTTGCTGATGTGGCTTTTATTGTGGAAGATATTGTCAAAGTGATAGAGCTAGCTGAAGCTTCTGGGAGTAAAATTTTACAATCAATACAGCAATATCAACATGGTAGTAAGTCTTATAAATGGGGAAAAATTGGAGGGTGGGGTTCACTAACACATACATTGCTCGAAATCTCTGATAGCAATACATTTACTGACAATCAACCCATGGATTTGTTCTCTATGGTGAGGGCGATTGACCATGTAGTTTTGAATGTAGAAGCAGGTAAATTAGAAACTGCTGTATCTATGTATCAAAGCATCTTTAATTTGGAACTCCGACAACAGTTTAATATCCAAACTGCTTATTCAGCTTTGCATAGCCAAGTTTTAACTTCATCCTGTGGTAACGTCCAACTACCAATTAATGAGCCTACCAGTAATAGCTCTCAAATTCAAGAATTTTTGGACTTTAATCGAGGCTCAGGAATACAACATATTGCGTTACAAACTAATAATGCAATACAAGCGATCGCTAAATTTCGGGTTCAGGGCTTATCTTTTCTCCCTGTTCCTGCAAATTACTATTTAAAACTGCAACAGCGTCACGGTTTTTCTTTATCTCCACAAGAATTACAAGCGATTGCTCAACAGCAAATTTTAGTAGACTGGGAGCCAGAAACGCCGCAAGCTTTGCTACTGCAAATTTTTACTCAATACATATTTGCCCAGCCCACTTTTTTTCTAGAGTTTATAGAACGTCGCTCCCAAGCTTCCGGTTTTGGTGAAGGCAACTTCCAAGCTTTATTTGCAGCAATGGAAGCAGAGCAAATTCAACGCGGTAGTCTACAGATCTAACAGTTATCAGTCATCAGTCAAGAGTGATTTGTTTCTTCTTGGGTTTAAGTCCCCTAACATACGCAGTGATAACTAACTGTTCACTGCTTTAAAAGTGAGCTCGGTAGAGAGAAAATAGACGTAAAAAATGACTACAATAGCAACTTTACGGTAGTGGATGAAAATCTTAGAAATATTGTACTAATGAATGCAATTGAACAGTATAAATTCACTAGCCTATGCGTTTTGTTACGTGAATATCATAACCAGTCAAATTCATCCATCTTCCCCAGTATAGAAAACAACAGTGTACTCAAATCTTGAGCAAAAATATCAACGTATTCAGAAAGAATTAATGGCAGGAGCGATCGCTCTTGCTGGGGTATTTATCATTGGTACTTTATGGTACAGCTTAGTCGAAGGCTGGTCAGTGGCTGATGCGGCTTACATGACGATTATTACCTTGGCAACTGTGGGTTATGGTGAAACCCATCCACTAGGCAACCGGGGCAGATTATTCACCATTGCTTTAATTTTGATGGGGGTCATCGGTATTGGTTATATTGTTAACCGATTTACTGAAGCTGTGATCCAAGGATATTTTCAAGAGGGTATTAGAATCCAACAACAAAGACGCTTAATGGAATCATTATCACAACACTATATCATCTGTGGTTTTAGCCGCACAGGTCGGCAAATTGCGAGGGAATTTGCAGCAGAAGGGGTTCCTTTTGTAGTGATTGATTCTAACTTAGAATGTATACAACAAGGACAACAAGAAGCTTACACCATATACCAAGGAGATGCCACTTTAGATGAAACTTTAATTCATGTAGGTGTTGATAGAGCTATCTGTATTGTTGCTGCTTTACCTTCTGATGCCGAGAATTTATACATTGTGTTATCGTCCAAAACACTGAATCCTAGCATTAGAGCGATTGCTAGAGCTAGTACAGAAGAAGCCTTGCAAAAACTCCAAAGAGGAGGTGCAGATGTGGTTATATCCCCTTACATTACTGGTGGGAAAAGAATGGCATCAGCAGCCCTAAGACCCCAGGTAATGGACTTTGTGGATGGGATTATATCTGGTGCAGATAGGCAATTATATATGGAAGAATTTTTGCTCGATCCCTCCGTGTGTCCAATAGTAGGTAAGACATTACACAATGCGAAATTGCGGTCGCAAACCGGTGCATTAGTCTTGGCAATTCGCCGTTTAGATGGGAAACTCATTGGTGGTCCAAATGGAGACACTATCTTAATGCCAGGGGATACATTAATTTGTATGGGTACGGCAGAACAATTACGGATTTTAAATAGAATTATGGGACCAATTGCTTCTAAACAGTTACGTAAGCCAAAAATGTCTTAAGCTGAAGTTCTCCCGGAGCATATGTACTAAACAGACCTTTAAACTTTAAACTTTCAAAGCTTGAGACTTTTTACACAAAAAAATTGTACCCATGCATTCAAATCTTTAATTTTTACTATCAAAAGAAAATTGTGAGATCATTGTAGTCATGTATATAGAACGTATTCCTAACAGAAACTCTCCCCCAGCCGTTCTGCTTCGCAAGTCATATCGTGAGGACGGAAAAGTTCGTAAACGTATCCTTGCGAATCTTTCAAAACTGCCTTCCGAAACGGTAGATCATTTAAAAATTCTGCTTAAAGGAGGTAAAGTCGTAGAAGATTTAGAAGAAATATTTAAAATCATTCGTAGCCGTCCTCATGCTCATTTGGGGGCAACACTATCAAGCTTAAGAAAATTAGGATTATAGACCTTAATTGATAGTTAAAACAGGAGAATAATAAGAATAATTGAGGCTATGATAGTGCAAGGTAAGCGCATCTTAAATTCTATTGACAAGCGGGTTGAGAGGTATCATCATGTTGGGATAAACAAGCAGTAAGAACAGTCAGCATATAATTATTATCCATAGCGGCTCGATTAGATTTTTGGCTATTACTACGTTTCAAAGATTGCTCTAGGTTTAAAGCATTAAGAGATATTCGTCGCAGAATTGCTAAGTTTTGTGGAGCATCACCAGTACGGACACGACAAGCATTTTCAGAAAAAGTGACATCTAAAGTCCAATGCAACCCATTTTCCACACC
>CBZS010000226.1 GCA_000613065.1 Richelia intracellularis
AATAAATAAGCAGATGAAACTCTTGTATTCGAAATATTCTGCCTATTGATAATAGATTAAATTACTTTTGATTTACGAAGATTAATTAGATTAATGTGCATGTAAATACAGAAGAATTAAATGTTATTTATTTGTATAGTATTTTAATGAATAATCACAATATATTAATAGAAAAACAAAAGAGTCCTCTTTGCTTAATTACAATTCACCTCTCGGAATAAAAGGAATAAAGAACATACTTAGTTTTGATATAGATTACATCGATACTGAATTCCATCTGCCACGTTTATCATATATCCTATTTTTCATTTTAATGCTGATTACGTATTAGCTAGTGGGCACCTCGAGAAATTGAGCAAGTAGGTCGCCAGATGAGAGTATAGGGAGAGCAGAAGCTGGGGTTGAATCGTCATGGAAGAACAAAAAGTCGGGTAACTTGAACAGCGATACCAGAAGTTAAAAAGCAAGAAGACCCTGTTGATGAAGTTAGACGAGATGGTGCCGTGGTCATAATTTCGTCCGATTTTAGAACAAGTGCATGACAAGCCCAGAAAAAATAATGCTGGGCGAAAGCCCATAGATGCAATACTCATGTTCAAAATGCTTGTGCTCCAACAACTGTACAACATCAGTGAAGAAGAACTGGAGTACCAGGTCAATGGCCGACTATCGTTCATTAGATTTTTGAGCTTGGGCCTAGCAGAACCAGTACCAGATGCAACTACAGTTTGGTTATTTCGGCAGCAGTTGAAGCAGCAGGGTCTTATTGAAGAACTGTTTGACCAATTAATTTGATCGCGACCTGAAAGACCAAGGCTACCAAGCTAAGGGGGTCAAATAGTAGATGCCACACTCATTCCAGTTCCCAAGCAGCATAATACTAAGGAAAGGAAGAGAAACAAAAACTTGCACAAGGATAAATTCCCGAAAGTTGGCAGCAAAAGCCTCATCGGTTGTCCCAGAAGGATAGCGATGCTCCCTGGATAGAAAAGAATGGTCAGAGTTCCTTTGGTTATAAAAACCACATCAGTATCGATGTGGAGTACGGTTTTATTCGTCGCTATCAAGTCACGGATGCCTCAGTGCATGATTCATAAGTGTTAGGGGCACTGTTGGATGACCAAAACCAGGGGGAAGAGGTTTGGGCAAATAGTGCCTATGGTAGTGAATCTATTGAATGGATTCTACAGATTTTACAATTCCTCAGTCACATTCATGAACGAGCCTACCGCAATCATCCATTGACTGCAAAACAGGAAGAAGATAATCGAGAGCATTCTCAAGTAAGAGCTAAGGTCGAACAGGTTTTTGGTCACTGGGTTAATGAAATGGGAGGCAAGTTAATGGGTTCCATTGGTAAGCAGTCAGTCAAGGCGACTATTGGAGTGAAGAATTTAGTCTACAAGTTCAAACGTTATGGATTTTGGGAGGATAAAAATCCTAAAGCTGTGGGATAATTGCGTCTAAATTGGCTCTATTGAGCCAGATTTTAACTAGAAATCGTTCCGGTTGAGCTATTTTTTGCCCAACTTCACTTTCTTGTACTTCTTCGAACCCCCTCAGATTACCTAAGACTTGATTAATCGAGGTGCCCTATATAAGAATAGGCGTTGCAGAAGTGGGAGATGATTTCACTAAATTTTCAACGATTTCTCAATGGTTTAAAACGCTAATTCATCCCGCACTTATTATGCAACGCCATTAGAGGATCTTTTAAAAGGTGGGAGGTATGATAAAAAAGCTCACAAGGCATATGCTGATAATTATAGAAAACAGCACCCCGTGAGCAAATGACTAAGAATTTTCCTAGCAATTTAACGTGGGAAGAGTGGGAGTTAATCCCCGAGCTGTTTCCAGAGGCAAAACCAGGTGGTCGTCCAAGTACAACAAGATGTATGTACCCAGTAGTAAACACGATTTTATACCTACTGTGTCAAGGATCTACATGGCGGGCATTCCCAGGAGATTTCCCACTTTGGTCTACAGTGTATGGCTATTTCAGAAGATGGCGCAAAGACCGTACTTGGCTTCAGGTTCATGACAAACTATATCAATGGGTTCGGGTAGCAGCCAGTCGAGAACCAAGTCCATGGGAAGCAGCCTTTGATAGCCAATCAGTTGAAACCGCAACCATGATTTATACGGATGTTGGTTTCGACCCAGGAAAAAAAATACATGGACGTAAGCGATTTATTACGGTTGACTTGTTAGGGCTAGTTTTGCGAGTCTTGGTTACTTCTGCAAGTGTGCCAGAACGTGAAGGGGCTAAACTAAACGTTCACGTTCTCGCAGGTTTATCAGATGAAAGATAAAGTTAAAAGACTGCACACTCTCTGGATGGATGGAGGATATCGGGGGTAAGATTTTGCCCACTGGATCATCCATGTTTTTCGTTGGATTGTGGAAGTGGTTCTCAGACCCTTAGAAAAGAAGGGTTTTACCCTTTTACCAAAACCTTGGGTTGTACAACCAACTTTCCGGTGGCTCAATTGGTGTAGAAAATTAAGTAAGGACTATGAAAGGCTACCTGAAACTTCTGAGACTTTAATTTATATTGCAATGATACGTATCATGGTCAGGCGACTTGCATGATTTGTAACTCACTTCGACTTGTAAAACATCCTCTTAATTATTGCACCGATTCATATTCAAGAGAGTAGTTGGATGGCGCCTAAAGCTGTTGTTGGTCCAGGAGTTCAAAAAAAAAAGGCGCAGTGTTAACTATAGGTGGAGTTACAGGACGTTCTTTATAACCGATGACGATTTATACTGGTAATCCGGCTCAACCAGTGACGGAGAGAAAGGCAAAATTTGATTGATAATCCCCAGAGTGGGGAAAATTCCTGCCATCAGCTAACCTAAATTTAGTCGGTCAGGAATCGCCTATGTACCAAACAGATCCTCCTCTCTCCCCCAGAGTAACTCTCCCAACGATGTATGTTCTTCCCAGTGAGAATCCACAGGATCCTGCTTCGCCTGACGAATTTCATATATATCAACCTCGTTTGTTGGGGGATACTTTTCGTCCACCCACATACCCACAGAAGCAGGTATTTGTTGCCAGTAATTAAATTTTTACTATGATTATCACCATAACCTATGGTAAAAAAGACTTGATTGGTTTGCACCGATAGGTAATTCCAGGCTGTATGAAGAGAAAGATTTACGCCTGATTTATGTAGTATGGGAAGAGAGAGTTAACCAATTTGTGGTATTAGACTTACTTTCTCCTACTACAGAAAAGGAAGACTTGGGGCAAAGTTTGAGGGATACAAAGCAACCGCCCACAAAATGCCAGGTTTCTGAACAGATACTACCTGTCCCTTATTACATCGTATTCGACCGCTACACAGATACATTCAAAGCATTTATTTTACAAGGAGACTGTTATACTTAGTTGAGTATTGAATCACCCCGCATTTCGATGCCGACTTTAGAATTGGGTTTGGGATTGTGGCAAGGTAGCTATCAAGACATTGAGCGGCTATGGTTAAGGTGCTATGATGCTGATGGCAATTGGATACTCACCCCAGAAGAGCAAATCATACAGGAAAGCCAACCAGCAGAAGAGGCAGAGCAGAAAGCGAAAAAGTTGGCAGCAAAACTGGAAGAATTGGGAATTAATCCGGAACAGTTGTAAATTATCCCAAATAGGACAGTGCATTTCTAGGGACGCAATGCTTGCGCCCTTGATATGGGATATTCCAAAAATTGGAAGTTCCGGTAGCGATAGCATTCCTGGATCTCCTATGAAGAGTAACACAAAAGAAAAGAGAAGAGCGTTCGCAATATCACTACTTGTTGAGCTACTACGGTTTTCGTAGATTTGTTAGACTAATCACACTAGTACATATTTTAATGCGATTAGTGCGATCGCGTCCGTAGAAGAGGCAATTTATGCTCACAAGTTCTCTCCTAATTTCTCAACAAATTCCCACTCTGCAATACTCGTCTACTTCAGAAAGGTTTGATGAGACCTGGGAAGCTCCTTTGTCTACCCTTTTGGGTTTGGGACGTGCTGCTGGTGCAGATTTTATTGAATTTTTCTTAGAACGGGTTAACTATATTAGTTGTCTGGCGGAACAGGATACTATCACTAGTATTACCCCCCGTCTTTCTACTGGTGTAGGGGTGCGGTTATTTCGTGGTAAGGCTGATTGCTATGTCAGCACCAATGATTTATCTTTTAATGGGTTGAAAGCTGCCTTGGAAAAGGGTTTATCTATTTTGGGTTTAGAATTACCTGCACCCAATGCTTTTATCTCCGAAATCAATCTAGAATTATTACGGGACTATGCAACTAAGCGAGGGAAAGATGCTTGGTTACCCCTGTGTAGTTCCATACAGGAAATGGGTGAAATATTACTAGATGGGACTAAGGAGTTAGGGCAGAAAGCTAGGCATGTACAATCCCGTAGATCATCCTATTTCCGAGATTGGCAAGAAGTATTAATTGCTGCTAGTGATGGAACTTTTGCCCGTGATATCCGCCTGACTCAGTCGGTAGGATTTAATGTACTGTGTGCCGATGGTAGCCATCGCAGTTCCATTGGTGAACGTGCCGGGAATACCAGCAGTCCTAATTTCCTCAAAGCTTGGGATTATGAAGAATCTGCAGAGAAAATTGCCGAATCTGCGGGTAAAATGCTTTACGCTGACTACGTGGAATCTGGCACTTACCCTATTATCATGGCAAACCACTTCGGTGGGGTCATTTTCCACGAGGCTTGCGGACACCTGTTGGAAACTACGCAAATTGAGCGCAATACTTCTCCTTTTGCAGATAAAAAAGGTGAAAAGATTGCCCATGAAAGTTTGACTGCTTGGGATGAGGGACGAACTGACAATGCTTTCGGTACCATTGATATGGATGACGAGGGAATGCCAGCCCAAAGAACCCTATTAATTGAAAAAGGCGTTCTTAAGAACTTCTTAGCAGATAGAGCTGGTTCTTGGCGTACCGGACATCCCAGAACTGGTAGCGGTAGAAGACAGAGTTTTACCTTTGCTGCGGCTAGTCGGATGAGAAATACTTATATTGCTCCAGGGAATTACTCTGTAGACGATTTATTTGCTTCTGTTGATAAAGGCATTTATTGTAAAAAAATGGGCGGTGGTAGCGTTGGTGCTACTGGTCAATTTAACTTTGGTGTAGATGAAGCTTATTTAATTGAAAATGGCAAAATAACGAAGCCATTGAACGGAGCCATTTTAATTGGTGAAGCCAAGGAAATTATGAATAAAATTTCCATGTGTTCCCAGGATATATCCCTCGCACCTGGTTTTTGTGGTTCTGTGAGTGGCAGTATTTACACTACAGTAGGACAACCCCATATTAAGGTTGATTCGATTACTGTTGGCGGAAGATAATAAATTTTGGATGTTATATTGTGAATGGACAATAGTGTCAAGTTATAAAAATTGCATATTAACTGTAGGATGTATGGCGTTGGAATAAATGGCGTTGCATAAGTGCGGGATGAATTAGGGTTTGAAACCATTGATAAATCGTTGAAAATTTAGTGACATCATCCCCTGATTCAGCAACGCCGAATAAATATTAGGTAATGGGAGCATCTTCTCCCTTGATATCTTCTTCAGGTAAAATCTGGCTTTCCTTATAAATAAAAACGGGCAAGACTTAGTGTGAGCCTTAGTCCAATGCTGCCCGTTCTCAAAATTTAAACATTGGGAAATTCCTAATTTCATGTTTGTTCCGCCATCCACCAACTAGCAATTGTGACACTTGTATCTGTTCTGGTTATCAAAAAGCAATCTAACATTCCTAAATCCAAATTCAAAAATAGACAATAATTCAATCCAAAATCTGAAATATAAAGTTGGTAATGGCGAATATTCAAGAGATTGCAACTGCTGCTAAGGAAAGTGCAGAAAAACTTGGCATCAAAAAATTCGATATTTATGGTTCTAGTGCTGATGCTACTAGCGTACAAGTAGATCAAGGGGAACCAAAGCAAGTCAAAGCTTCCAACCTGTCGGGTATCACCGTGCGGGTATGGAATGAAAAGAACACTATGGGTATTACAAGTACTACAGATGTTAATAGCAAGGGGCTAGAATTGGCTTTGAAAACTGCATATGAAGCCAGTTTTTTTGGTATAAAAGAAAATGTCCCCGACTTTAGCCCAGAAGCTACGGTTCCTATTGACAGCAAGGCAGAAGAATTGGCTCCCCAAGTTCCCGTTTCTGAAGTAATAGAAAGCTTGTTAGCAGCAGAGAAAGAGCTCATTGCTGCTCATCCAGCAATACAAGGTGTACCTTATAATGGCTTGTCTCAACGGGATATTGACAGGTTCTACCTCAATAGTGAAGGGGCGATGAGGGGAGAATCCCACTCTTTGGCATCTATTTATCTCTACAGTAAAACTGAAGAGGAAGGTAAAAAGCCTCGCAGTGCAGGTGCTTTTAGAATTAGTAAGGGCTTAAAGGATTTAGATATTGATGGTTGTATTCAAGAAACCGCAGAGAAAACTATCAGTCATTTAAATTACGAAAAAGTTAAATCTGGTAAGTACACCGTAGTTTTCTCTCCTGATGCTTTTTTAAGTTTGTTGGGTGCTTTTTCCAATTTGTTTAATGCCCAAAGTATCCTGGATAAACAAAGCCTATCTACTCCGGATGATATTGGCAAAAAAATATCTTCCCCCTTACTTTCTGTATGTGATGATGCCTTACATCCAGCGAATATTGGTACGGAAACCTTCGATGGCGAAGGTACTCCCACCCGTAAAATAGACCTAATTAATAATGGGGTTTTAAATGCTTTTCTTCACAGTGCAGGGACGGCAAAACGAATGAATGCTCAACCAACTGGAAATGCAAACATTGGTGCAAAAGTAACTGTGAGCCCTCATTTTTATCATGTGTTTGCTGGTACACCAGCAGAAAAAGAATTAAGTTTAGAAACTGCGGAAAATGTAATTTTAATTGATGATTTGCAAGCCCTCCATGCAGGGGTAAAATCATTACAAGGTTCTTTCTCATTACCATTTGACGGCTGGATGATCAATAAAGGAGTGAAAACTAGTATTGATTCAGCAACGGTGGCAGGAGATTTTCTCGAATTGTTGCAATCTATTGTATTCGTAGAGAAGGAAGCCGAGTTAACTGCCGGTGGGGTATGTCCTAAAGTCTGGGTTGAAGGGCTTTCTATTACAGGGGAATGATTGCGAATCCAGCAATATTTGCAAAATATTGCTGGATTCGTATCAATGGACAAGGGCGGGGTTTCCCCGTCCGTAATTTTTGGATGTACAAAAAATGGCGTTGCATCAGTGCGGAATGAATTAGCGTTTGAAATTATTGATAAATCTTTGAAAATTTAGTTAAATCATCCCGCACTGATGCAACGCGATATATAGCTATATCGACTTGATTCGATATGTTATTATCACCATGATTCATTTCTAAACTCTCAGGGATAAATTTCCTCTCAGTACTTCCTTTAGATTTTGTATTTAGTCATATTTTCTGTGGCCATATAAAAATAGTATTGTTCAGTAATTCAATAATATAATAATTTATCTGTTGAGCCTTAGGTATAAATTTACATGAAAATAAAATAATTATGAATTCTGCCCTAAGAAGGATCATTACTATCACAACATGGAAGGATTTCTGCTGCCCTTGAGTGAGAGTCAATGCATCGGCTTTCTACAACTAGAAATAGCTTGTTCTAACTAAGTAAAAGGAAAAAGGTAAATGAAGGATATATTCATTCCTCTTTTTCCTTTATTAGCAGCTGATGCTTATTTCATATTAGCCTTAGTATCCCTTACAGCAGCAAGGAAAAACACTGCGCTGAGGGGAATACTCAATCCAAGGATGATTGCAGTATTTTGAACACCTAAATCTGGTTGTCCAGAGGTAATTTCAAAAATGGAACCAACTGCCGCGATCGCAGTAATGCAAGAACAGGCTAAAAATAAACCACTTTTGGGAGTCATGGGATTCATTGGTGTATTCTCCTTAAGGAATGTGGTTGACTGCTTGCATGGAAAAGCCTTGCTGGGATAACTCTTGGGCTAAAGCCAAGGAATTATCGATCCGATCTACAAATACCACTCCATTTAGGTGATCCATTTCATGTTGAATACAACGTCCTAATAAATCTCCAGCTTTCAATGATCTGGGGCGACCATTTTCATCTTTGTAAGCAACCTCCACCAATTGGGGACGGGTTACATCCATATAAACCCCAGGAATACTTAAGCATCCTTCCTGTGCCAAACATAATTCTCTACTGACTTGTTTGATAACCGGGTTGATTAAAATTAGGGGAGGGTTAGCCGGGTTATCTGGTTCGCAGTCAATCACAATCAATTGTTTGTGAATACCAACTTGAGGTGCAGCTAAACCAATTCCATCGTTACTGTACATCGTTTGCAGCATATCCCGCACTATTTGGCGAATATTGTCATCAACCTTAGCTATCCGCTTTGCTGGTTGACGGAGAACCCTATCGCCTAAGTAATGTAATTTTAATGGTGGATTTTTTAACTTTGTCTTCTCAACAGCAATTTCTGCGGGCATGATCCTTTAACTCTTGGTTCTACGGTAAGTTTGCGTATGCTTCTAGTTTTATAATCTTAACAATTCTCGCAGAACTTTTAGATAGTGTTAAACAAGTGGTTATTTTTGCTTTTCTTCTTCATTCTTTAGAAAACTCTAAAAAAAATGGCGTTGCATAACTGGGGGATGATTTCACTCAATTTTCAAGGATTTCTCAATGGTTTCAAACGCTAATTCATCCCTCACTTATGCAACGCCATTTTCTGATTGGGCTTGAAATTTTATTTTCTCAACGAGACTGCCTTTTCTCGTTAGTCATAAATATCTAGAAGGCATACAACTCTAAACCCAATACTGAAATTAATATAACCTTTACCTAACATAAATTGGAAGCGGTAGCCTGAACGGCAGAATGTGGGCTTAACCACCCAAGATCCACCTCTAAGGGGAGAGCGTTCTTTCTTTTACCTAGTTATCCATTGGTTGCTGTCATTAGGAGCATCCATTAACCCATCCTACTAATAGGATTTTGTTAATCCACATATGGATTGTTACAAGAGACAAAAAAGCATCAAAACAAGCTGAAATTTTTTCCCTTTTGACAATAAGACGACGATATTTTTTTTTAACCATGAGAGACAACGTTCTTGTTGAAAACCTGGGACGGAAATTTTAATGGGTCTGCCCTTGTTGTTCTTTGTCTTCCAAACCCGCTTGGGCCATTGCAGCTTAATACCACCTCTACATAAAGCAGCGCGCTTATCCTTAGAATCGTAGCCTTTCTCAGCAGTAAGGACTTTCAGGGGTTTACGGGGTCTACTGCGTTTGTTGGTCTTAACCTTTACACTGTCTAAAAGTGGTATCACCTGATCACTTTCACTACCATTGCCAGGTGTGGTGCGATTGGATAAAGGCATTCCTGAGGCTTCAGTAAGAGTGTGTATTAAAAGACCCTTTCCTTTTCCACCGTAAGCAACACCATCACCACCGCCCTTTCCAGGGGAAAAAAGACCCGTGCACCGCGCCATAACTCCAGTTGATTAACCCTTTCTTTTGTCCAATCCCCAATATTCGTGTTTGTAAAGCCTCTAACCTCCCGTCCAACTGCCAACGTTTGAGCCATCGATATGCATGTTTTATGCCCATATTTCTCCTTTTGGAACGTGACACCAATGACACCCTGTTATAAATATATACAGTAAAGTATTGAGTACATAACGAAATGAAGAATGTGGCATTCCTCTTTCGCGTTTCTCTGGCGGTTTCGGAAAAATATCCTCAAACAAAGACCACTCCAAAGAACTCAGTTATTCAAAACGTCCAGCTATAAGATGATATAAGCCCTCTTACTTAACAGGCATATTATCACCTTCTGCTATTAGTGAAATATATTCGAGTATCCCTACTCAAATATATTCACTATTAAAGGTAATGGCAATAGTATCCTGTGCGTAAATACACTACTGTTGAGATAAAAGAAATGCTTAGTATATACCCTTAGTATACTTGCGGTAAAAGTCATTTGGGTGCGACTCTTTTAGTAAGACGGGGAGTGGAACTGAGACAGGTATTGGAAGATGTGGAGGGGTAGTAGAAAAACGAGCTTTGAAAACTTGCTTCATCAAAGGAATAGCACTAGAGTAGAAAGGCAGGTAATTGCGTTTATGTTCTTGTTGTATATCAAACTGTCAATACTCATTCCAATCGCCACTGATGTATAAAGAAACCAGGGATAAAACAGCCTAAGCACTCCTCATTGTCCATCTAGCCCCAGTGATATTCATCCTGTCTTTAATCCGGTGGCGCAAGCACGCTCAATCACTCCCGTGGCCATGGGGAATCCAGCTTTTAAGTAATCGTCATATTTGAGGTATTTGGCATTGTTAAGTAAATATCTAGCACAGGTATCCACGGCTTTACACTCTTGGGGGGTGAGTTTGGGTAAAGTCGCACTCCGGCTCATACCTGGGGCAACTGAACTTGATTTTCCTTCAAGAATAAGCTGTAAACGTTTGCTCTCCCAAGCTTCTGCCTGTGTTGAGATCTGAGAATAAAAGACAAATGCACCTTTCCACAAATATTCTCTCTCATGGATAAGATCCCTGTCTTAGTCCATGAGAGAGAATATTGCTGTGCTGGTAGATTAAACTCCCCATCCAAAGGAAATAGGGTATTTATCTTTCTTCCTCCATAACCGATTCAATTGCCGATTACTGTGCCAAATAATGTGGTCAATTTTCGCGACAATTTTTTCTTGTGTGTTCTGTTTACTGAGTCTGTCCCTGCATACTATCCCTCTATTTGATCTTGACTGCGTTTATGAAAATATCTTTGTTTGTAACAACCGTCTCAATAGTTCGTATCCATTCTCAAGTAACTTACTCTCTATCTGGGAGTGTTCTAACCCACAAATGCTGTGTGAGTCTAACCAACTAACTATCTGTTCAAATAGTTCTCGTGCTTGTGACCAAAACATACCTTGATTTGATCTAGATCCTTGCATAGGGTGTGGAACTGTTCCTGTTTTTTCACTTTTTACAAGCCAATTCCATCAAGTACATTTTTGGCTGTCAATATTACTCTGGTTGACTTGTCATTTATTATTTTTATATGATACTCCCTACTACCAAAAGAGTCGCATCTAAGTCATTTATGTCAGGATAATTGACTAGAAAAACTCTAGATTTTGACATAGATGGGGTTTAAAGCAGTAAATAAATATCCCCATTCCCCACCAAACCTGTTTCTATGGTTTACTCAGCAATGAGAGAAAAATTCAGTCATTAGGCTGCAAACTAATTCCATGGAGGATTAATGTCAGTATATAAAGTTACTAGTAGCGATATTAATTATCCAGATAGTATTACTCAACGGTTACAGGTACAGCATCTATTAGAACCTACGGGAACAGTTTCCATAACCACTGGAAGTGATGTAATTAAAGGATTGACACAAACACCAAAAACTCTACCCTTTAAGTATTTATATGACGATCGCGGTTCGGAATTATTCGAGCAAATTTGTGAACTACCAGAATATTACCCGACTCGTACTGAAACCAAAATCCTACAAGAGTATGCCAGTGAAATTGTTCGTACAACTGGTGCTAGTGAGTTAGTGGAATTAGGTAGCGGAAGCTCTACCAAAACCCGCATTCTCTTGGATACATACCAGGAATTAGGCTATCCAATGTCATATTTACCCATAGACGTGAGTGGGGGTATGTTGGAAGCTAGTGCGATACAGTTGTTACAAGATTATTCTTGCTTGAAAGTACATGGGTTAGTTGGAATATACGAACAAGCATTGAGCCACCTACAACCCACACAACTCCCTACTCGGACAATCGCTTTTGTTGGTAGTAGTTTAGGTAACATGAGCTCCCAAGAGTGCGAGCGCTTATTTTGCCAAATTACGGGTGCTTTACAAGTAGGTGAATATTTTCTCCTCGGAGTAGACTTACAAAAACCCAAGGAGATTTTAGACGGAGCCTATGATGATACTCAGGGGGTAACAGCAGCATTTAACTTGAATATGTTGGAGCATTTAAATCGCAGATTTGAGGGTAATTTTGATACCACTCAGTTTAGCCATTGGGCATTTTACAACGAAACAGAACAACAGGTTGAGATGCATTTGAAAAGTGCGATTGCGCAAACTGTACAGTTACAGAGTCTCAGCCTTAAGGTTAATTTCACCCCTGGAGAAACAATTCGTACAGAAATCTCCCGTAAGTTTGATTTATGTGGTATCCAACAAGATTTACAAGCCCATCAATTAATCCCTCAACAGGTATGGACTGATGAGAATCAGTGGTTTGCTTTGATTCTATCCCGCTTGTGTTCATGAAAATCAAATGGGTGCGACTCTTTTAGTAAGACGGTGAGTGGAACTTAGACAGCTATTGGAAGAGGTGGAGGGGTAGTAGAACAAGGAGCTTTGAGAACTTGCTTAATCAAAGGAATAGCACTAGAGTACAAAGCCAGGTGATTGCGTCTATTTTCTTGTTGTAGATGAAACTGCCAATACTCATCCCAATCGTGACTGATGTATAAAGAACCCAGGGGTAAAACAGACTCAGGACCCCTCATGGTCCATCTAGCCCCAGTGATATCCATCCTGTCTTTAATCAGGTGGCGACAAGCACCCTCAATCACTCCCGTGGCGATGAGGAATCCAGCTTTTAAGTAATCGTCATATTTGAGGTATTTGGCATTGTTAAGTAAATATCTAGCACAGGTATCCACAAGTTTAGGTTCTTGGGGGGTGAGTTTGGGTAAAGTCGCACTCCGGCGCATACCTGGGGCAACTGAACTTGATTTCCCTTCAAGAATAAGCTGTAAACGTTTGCTCTCCCAAGGTTCTGCCTGTGTTGAAGTCTGATAATAAAAGACAAATACAGCTTTTCACAAATACTCAATCACATGGATAATATCCCTGTCTTAGTCCATGAGGATATTGCTCTGGTGGTAGATTAAATTCCCCATCCAAAGGAAATAGCGTATCTATCTATCTTTCTTCCTCCATAACCGATTTTATTGGCGATTACTGTGCCAAATAATGTGGTCAATTTCCGCGACAATTCTTTCTTGTGTGTTCTGTTTACTGAGTCTGTGGCTGCACACTCTCCCTTTATTTCATCTTGACTACGTTCATCAAAATATCTGTGTTTGTAACAACCCTCTCAATAGTTCGTATCCATTCTCAAGTAACTTACTCTCTATCTGGGAGTGTTCTAACCCACAAATGCTGTGTGAGTCTAACCAACTAACTCTCTCTTCAAATAGTTATTGTGCTTGTGACCAAAACATAGCTTGATTTGATGTAGATCCTTGCATAGGGTGTGGAACTGTTCCTGTTTTTTCACTTTTTACAAGCCAATTCCATCAAGTATATTTTCGTCTATCAATACTACTCTGGTTGAGTTGTCATTTATTATTCTTATATCATACTCCCTACTACCAAAAGAGTCGCACCCAATTTATTTTATGTACCTAACATTTGTAAATTATTTAGCATAGCATAAAGTCCACCTTGTTGTAACAATTGTTCGTGGCTACCTTGCTCAATCAACTCCCCATATTTAAGAACAAAAATACGATCCACATTACGAATGGTAGATAAACGGTGGGCGATGATAATGGCTGTTCTGTGTCTTAATAGTTGTTCTAAAGCTTGTTGAACTAGGGCTTCTGTACCCACATCTAAACTAGCTGTAGCTTCATCCAAAACTAGGATCTGGCCATTACGAATAGCTGCACGTGCGAATGCTAAAAGTTGCTTTTGCCCGCTAGAAAGGTTAGTTCCCTTTTCTCTTAGTTGGGTATCATAGCCTTTTGGTAATTGTTCGAGAAAGGAAGCAACATTTGTTTTTTCTGCTGCTTGTTTGACTTCCTCTATGGTATAACCATCTCCCAGGGCAATATTACTTTTTACATCCCCAGCAAATAAAAATCCGTCTTGCAAGATTACTGCCAGATAGCTCCGCAATTCCGCTTGGGGTACTTCACGAATGTCCACACCATCTATAAGAATTTTTCCTTTAGTGGGTTCGTATAAACGGCAAAGTAGCCTGATGACAGTACTTTTTCCAGCTCCAGTAGGGCCAACTAAAGCAATTTTCTCCCCAGGACGAATGATAAAATCTAAATCCTTGATCACATAATCACCACCCTTATAAGCAAACCAGACATTTTCAAACCGGATTTCTCCGATTTGCTGGTTACGATTAGATTCAATGTTGGCGACTATCTCATCAATATAGCCAAATTGAGAGTCATAAATTGAGAATATGGGGTTGGCGCGATCGCGAATTTCTATGGGTTCATCTAAAATATTAGTAACCCGCTCTATGGCTGTAAATCCTGATTGAATTACGGTGAAATTTTCCGCAAACTTTTGTAAAGGCTGGAATAACCTTTGGGCATAAAATATAAATGCAGATAATACTCCAAAACTCAAGTTTTGTTGTAATAACAAACTAGCACCAATCCATAACACTGCTGCGATCGCAACAAGTGCCACCCATTCTATGGTCGCAGAAACAGCAGAATCATAGAAGATAGTTAGATCTAATTCCCGCACATATTTTTGATTTGTTTTGCGGAATAACTGATAGTTAAATTTTTCTCGGCGGAATAGTTGCACAATATTAATGCCCACAATGTTTTCCTCGAGTTGGGAATTGAGGGCAGAAAGTTCTTCCCGTGCTTTATAATTTGCCTGGCGGTATTGCTTTTGAAAATAAATAATTACCCCAGAGATGGGTACAAGCATCAACAGTAGCAATAAAGCCATTTGCCACTGAATTGAAAACATAAAGCCGATAATTACCAGCATAGAAAATAAGTCAGAGACAATGCCTATTGCTCCGGTGGCAAACACCTCTCCTAATACTTCCACATCACTAGTGAGCCTAGTAATTAGCTTCCCAATGGGAGTGCGATCAAAATAACTTACTGCCAGGGATGTGACATGGTTAAATAAATCCTGGCGAATTTCTGCGGTGATGTACTGTCCAATTTTCTGTACTAAATAACCTTGGAACCCTATAAGCAATAATCTAATAATGACTGTTCCTAACAATAAAGCCTGTAAGAAGCCTAATCCCTCCAACAATGGAAGATTTATCAAAAATTCGTAGGTTGTTCCTTCTTGACGAATTAAGGAAATTGCCTGTCCAATCAATAGAGGTTGAACTGCATTTGCAACTGCTATTATGGGTAAAAGTAGCAGTATCGACAACGTTAAGAGTCTTCCACGGTTACGGGCATAGGGAATTAAACGTAAAAATAACCGCCAATCATTGTTACTTTCACGGTTTTGTGTATCAGTTTTGTTCACGACTAGGCAACTGCTCATATTAGAGCATTATTATATTCATTTTGGTTCACCTACGTATATTGATTGAGAGGGTTAGGGGAATAAATATTTACAATATTAGGTATTTCTTCTTCTTTGAAAAATCCACATTAGACTTGCACCAAAAATCAATCCCGTTCCGTGCATCCAATAAGCAAGACTATGGATGTTAACACCACCAGCAATATTTAAACTACCAATTCCATAAAACAACTGCTGGGCAAACCACCAGAAAATGTAGAAAAATGCAGGTATCTCTATCGGAACAAATATGATTAGTAAGGGTAACACAGAATCAATTTTAACTTTAGGAAACTTGAATATATATGCCCCTAAAATTGCCGCGATCGCACCGTTACTACCAACTAATGGTACCTTTAAACTGGGGTCAGCAAGAATTTGTATAATTCCTGTGCCAATGACAGCGAGGAAGTAAAGAAAAAGAAAATACCGATAACCAATAATTCTTTCTATGGTTCGTCCAAAAACCCATAGAAAAATTAAGTTACCCAGAATTTGGCTAAAGCTACCATGTAGAAATGCAGCGATTAATAATGCAAAAATACTTGAGAAAATGATGATAATCGCTGCAAAATTTCCTATCAACAATTCTGAGAATGCTGTGATAATTTTTGCTGGTATAATTCCCAGATTATAAATTACACCAGTTAAATTATTCCCTAATTCTAATGTTATTTCCCACATAAATATAGCTAAATTAAAACCAATTAATCCGTAGACAAGGATTGGCTTCTTACGACTAAAAAAGAAGACATTATCACTAATGGGAATCATAATTAATTGATGGGTTGTTTTATCCCTACAAGCTTGCTCCACTCACTGAGACAAGATAAAAATCATATAATAATGATTACCCTCACCTGGTAAACAAGTGAGGGTAAACATAATTTTTGGAAGATATCAAATTATGATTACTTTAAGAACAGAGAATGATAACAAGAGTATAGTTATTTTTTATACTTGGGAAACAAATGAGACCAAACTTGTGGACAAATATAATTTACTGGGCAAAGAGAACTACGATGTTAAGCTGCTGTTAGAGGAGCTTGAATTTTTTTCTCCAGGGTCGTGGGATCTATTGTCTCTAGTTCACCTTGTATAATTGTCCAACACTTATCTGCGAACGCTAATATCTCTCCGGGATCGTGAGTCACAATTAACAAAGTCCAATCTTTTTTCAGCTTGGCTAATAAACTTACCAATTGTTGACGAATTGACCAATCTAAACCAGCTGTCGGCTCATCTAATAGCAGTACATGGGGTTGACGAATTAATTGTACCGCTAAAGCTAAACGTCTCTGCTGACCACCGCTTAAGGCATGGGGAGGTGTACTCAAAGATAAGTGATCCAACCCTACTTCGCTCAAAGCTTGCTTTACCCGTTCCGTCCCTAATTCTGGATGCCCTAAACGTAATTCCTCTAAAATCTTACTACAGCAAAAGTGCCGCTCTGGAAACTGAAATACTAACCCTGCTAATTGATTGAGCTGCTCCGGTACTAACTGTTGCTCTCGCCAACAAATTGTCCCTGATGTCGGTTGTACTAATCCAGATAAAATTTCTAATAAAGTACTTTTACCAGAACCACTTGGTCCCACAATCAAACCTAGTTGTTGGGGTGGTAGTTCTAGATCAATAGATTTGAGAATTGGTGCGGGGCAAGCTGTAGGGTGATAAATTAAGTCTCTAAGATAAAGCATTCTGTTAAGATTAACTAAAATATAGAGTCAGCAACTCATTGATTCAGTAAACAAGAGGGCTATCGCAAAAATCCGAAAATATTTGAGTTTCCCTACCTAAGTTAACATTGTCAAGCCGTAACTGAATTGTCTCAGTGACTAGCACTACAATTTCTTTTTTTCCAAACAAGATAGCTTTCCCTTGAAGAATAAGGAGAATTACTATTTATAAATTGTTATAACATCCCTAATCAGACACCTCTAGAAAATTACTCTGAGTTAATTGTGAAATAATAGGTACCAAGGAAATGGAACTTAGACGAATTACCTGGGTCAACTTTTTTATCCATGGTAGATTCTGTTTGATCGAAATTATATCTACATTAGAAGCAAAAAAAAACAATATATTCAACAGTATTTTCTCTGAGAAAGAATGGTTCAAAAGTTGTCATTTTTGCAAAATCTGATGTCTAGGCAACAAGTGAATATGGTAAGTATCACTTGTCTCGTAGCAATTATACTCAAGATTAGTATTTACCCATCCCCGGCAGCAGATCCATTCCGTAGCCAAGGAATGCGTAAAACAAGTAATAATACTGAAGAAGCTTTTAAGGCAATTTTCCAACAGGGAAATTATCCACTGGCTGAACGCTACTAAAAGCAATCAGTATATAAGGATACACAGTAGCCTCTCGCTTACGCAATGAAGGCCTCTCTAGCATATTCTTCAAAAGATTGGACAGCCTTAGATACATACAGTACTAAAACCCGAAACACAGCCAAACTCCTAATTCCTAAAGATACTTTACGGGGTAATTTGTATGCAGCTGTTGGTCATTTCCTAGAAGCTACATTAATACTAGTGCGGGAGGGAACAGTTAAGGCTGCTCCCTGAGCTTTTGGCATATTACGCCAAGTATACGAACATTTAGATAAAGCTGAAGCGGTTAATAAGAATGATCCCGAGTTGAATTTACTCAAGGACTATATGGATTTGATGTTAGCTGTGAACCTACCCTTTGCAAATCCAGAACAAGCCATTCAAAAGTTAGAAAAGAATGCTGCCCCCTAGTATTTACTTGATAGAGGCATTTCCCTAGCTTAAGCTTATCGGGATATGAAAAAGTACGATCGCGCTCTAAGTTATACCAACCGAGCTCTGGAGAAAACTGGTGACAACCCTGAGTTAGATTATCTCAAAGCTTAAATCCTCCGAGCATAGGTAAACAAACAGAAGAATCAAAAATTAATGCAAGAAGCGATCGCTTCTTTTTATCGAGCTTTAGCTAAGGAATCCCAACTACCTTCTACCACGGTGAAACAAATTCAACGAGAACGGCGAAATGCAGCCAAGAACCTGAAGGATTAGACAGGGAAGTAGGGGAGAAAAATATGTACTCTATCCCTCTATTACTCCTTCCGTTCATTACTCTTCAATACACTGGGGATTGTTTCCACTATACGTGCAGCGATCTCTTGTGGAGTTTCTCCTTCGCGTACTCTAATTCCTAAATCTGCTTGGGCATAGAGGGGTTGTCGTTGCTCTAATAGTGATAGCAATTTCTCTTGGGGCTCAGGATCTTGCAACAATGGTCTAATAGTATCATTTAATAGCCTTTTGTATAATAATTCTACTGGTACATCTAACCAGACAATCAAACCATGGTGGAGATAACTCCAATTATTGGAATTCATCACAATGCCTCCACCAGTGGCAATAGCTAGCTTGGTATAAGCACAAACTTCTGAAAGAACCTTGCTTTCTAATTGGCGAAAGGTACTTTCACCTGCTTCTGCAAATATTGTGTTAATGGATTTACCAGCGACTTTGACAATTACTTCATCTGTGTCTAGAAAACCATAACCCAGATGTTGGGCTAATAGCTTCCCTACCGTTGTTTTTCCTGCACCCATCATACCAATGAGGTAGAGGTTAATTCCTTGTAAGTTGTTACTCACCAACAGTTTTGCTCCAGGTAAATTTCCATTACTAACAAATTAATCTACCTCAAATCCGTCGTTCTCGGTGTGCTTCCCGCAGATAGCTTTGCATGTGACTATCAAACATCTAACTTGGCTTGTATTGCCAAAATTGTAAACTCTCCTCAATTAAGCTCTCTGTTATGTATTTATGTATTCTGTTAGTACTGGAGTAAAATATAAGTTAAATGCTTGCCCTTCAATTAGCGATCACTTTTGCAATAATTCAATGGCTTTTAATATTGCTCTCTGGGAAAGACGAGCAGACATGAATGTTTGTATTTATTGTAAGGAACTAGCTGTTTGCTGCAATGCTAACCAATAAATGATTCCCTTTTTTAGCCCTGAGAACCGTTTAAATTGCTGTTCTAGTATGTAGCTAATATTGCTATAAATAAATATATATTGATTTAGGAATTCATCTAGATCGTTGGCGAATAATTCTTTAATTGTATTAGCTACAAGTTTTATAAATAGAGGATTTCCACCGTAAATAGCTAAAAAATATTGGTGCTTCTTGTCTAATATTTGGCTTAAACCTGTTTGAGTAAAAAGTTATTGGGATGCTTCTTTTCCTAATCCCCTGAGGAAAAAACTATGTACGGGCATTGACTCCTCTGTTAAAGTATGGATTTCAGGGGGTTTTCCCCTACTGGTAAGAATGATACAACTTTAGTGAGCAGAGTTACCTAATGCTTGTAAAAACTTACCATAGGCTGTGTAACCGGAACGATAGTTAATAAATGTGGGCAAATCTTCATTAGAGTTAAAAGTATAGTCGTCACTACTATCCAACATGAATATATCCCACTAATAGCAGAAGGTGATAATATGCCTGTTGAGTAAGAGGGGTTATATCATCTGATGGCTGGACGTTTTGAAGCTCTGAGTAATTTGGAGTGGTCTTTATTTGAGAATATTTTCCGAAACCGCCAGAGAAACGCGAACGAGGAATGCCACATTCTTCATTTCGTTATGTACTCAAGACCTTACTGTATATATTGATGGCAGGGTGTCGTTGGTGTGACGTTCCAAAAGGAGAAATATGGGCATCAAAGAGCTCTGCACATCGATGGCTTAAACGTTAACAGTTGGACGGGACCTTAGAGGCTTTACAAGCACGAATATTGGGGATTGGACAAGAGGAAGGGTTAATCAACTGGAGTTATGGCGCGGTGGACGGGTCTTTTTCCCCCTGGAAAGGGCGGTGGTGATGCTGTTGCTTACTATGGGAAAGGAAAGGGTATTTTAATACACACTCTTACTGAAGGGTCAGGAATGCCTTTATCCAATTGCACAACACCTGCCAATGGTAGTAAAAGAGATCAGGTGATACCACTTCTAGACAGTGTAAAGGTTAATACCAACAAACGCGCTAGACCCCGTAAACCCCTGAAAGTGCTTGCTGCTGACAAAGGCTACGATTCTAAGGATAAGCGCGCTGCTTTACCTAGACGTGGTATTAGGCCGCAATAGCCCAAGGGGGTTTGGAAGACAAAGAAGAACAAGGCCAGACCCATTAAAATTTCCGTCCGAGGTTTTCAACAAGAAGGTTGTTTCCCATGGTTTCAAAAAAAAATATCGTCGTCTTGTTTGTTGTCAGATGAGAAATATTTTCAGCTTGTTTTGATGCTTTTTTGTCTCTTGCAACAATCCATATTTGGATTAACAAAATTACATTAGTGGGATATTCTTACTGCTTCCCAACTATCTAAAACAATGAGACAACGGCAAGAACGCAAACAACTCAACAGTTTAATGATTTCCTCTGGCAGGTTAATTGATAAACTTAACCGCTGTGATGATAGTAAAATCTGATTTAGTTGAGCTAATAGTTCCCCTAAACTAGGAGCTTGATATAGGGAACGCCAAACTATATAATAAAAGTCCTTTGTGACCTGTTGGGCAACTTTAACTGCTAAAGCAGTTTAGCCAATTCCCCCCATCCCTGTCACTACAACTAGCCGGCATTGCTCCTTTACAATCCAGTCTCCTATGGTGGAAATTTCCTCTACTCTCCCATAGAAGGTAGCTAGATCAATTGAATCTCCCCAATATTTTTGTGTAGATGATTTTACACCGGGTAAATGTAGGCCAGGAGCTACTTGTTCAACCCCAATCCTTTTATACCCTGCTTTTCCCTACAGGTGGGTAACGTTACTCCAGTTTTTTACTTTGACAAATTTACCTACTTGACTAGTCAGCATCTCCTCTAAATACTTATACAAGCCATTAGAAAGATAAACTCTCACAGTACTACTGCTACGAGTTTTGTTGATAATATGACCAATTTCAGCCGGACTTAAACCACATAACAAACCCCGGATAATTTTCTTCTCTACTGGTGTAAGGGCTTTACCTTTATATGACGCTAATTCTATATATAACTTATCTAAATCCCAATTCTTTTTAGCTTCTATAAACTCTTCTTCTGCTATTTCTCAATTCGCTCCCATCAGCCTTAGTTAGGTATTCCAAAGTACCTAACACAACATATTAACTATTAACAGATAAAGGGAGAATAAAGTCACAGTAAATTTATAACGAATTTACTAACTCCTGTTAGGTTACTTATCAGGGAGTTCTCATGTATGTTTAAGTTTATTGCAACTTTAAAAAAGATTTTCTGAAACTTCATTGAGATTAGGGTAAGCAATACCATAAAACAAAGCTCCCTCACAAAGGAGGAATACTATGGGGATTGTCACTCATCAACTATTAAATAACCTGTCAAAAGCCTTGAATGTTAAACATATCAATAATTTTGTTAATCATTCTATTTTACATAGCACTACCTAAATTAGGTTAGATTTCAAACTAGACTATGACGAGCCGTTGTTGTAGCTTCACTTCCCCAGAGTATGCTCATGGTAGATAGACTCTAGAGGTAAAAACTGACGGGACATTTTATATAAAGGTGGATAACTCTGGTATTAGGTGAATTAGAATAAAGAATTTACCAATTAAAGTAAGATCTAATGTTGATGAGAAAAAAAACAGGGGCAAGTATTTTGCAGTATCCTAGACCCAGCAGAGAAACCCAAATCATTAACAAGATCACAAATAGAAGACTTGCGGTTGGCAGCATCGAAAATGAATGGAGTAGAAAGTCGGGGCTTTCAAGCTCACATGACGTTGAAATATTGCCAAGGTAGAGCAAGGTTAGCATAAATAGTATTCGGTTGGGGTAGAGAAAATATAGAGTTAGGGTTAGCGCAAAAAAGAACGGGGATAATCTGTGTGGGATTACAATCAGCCTTTAGCACAGCAAAGCGTTGGCAGGAGAAACAACCTCTTGTGGCATTATCGCTGCGACCAATTGCAGAATCTCATTCTTAACAAGACCCAACATTTAAAATTTCCTTAGCCTATACCCGGTTAATAACAATATCGGCACTAGAAAAACTGAAAGAACAGGGATTTAGCCAGGAGGAATTGCCTTGCGCCACTACAATGGCACAAGTATTGAATCAAATGGGCTATGGTCTTCCTAAAGTAGTAAAAGCCAAACCTCAAAAAAAATTGCACAAACGGATAATATCTTCAACAACATCAAAGAATTTGACCCGCAATCAACAAACAAGCCTTAAAGTCAAACGACTAAGCATGGATTGCAAAGCTACGGTTAATATCGGGGGTTATTCTCGTCGTGGAAAAAGCAGAGGAGACAATCAAGCTGAGGATCATGATATAGGATCCACAAAAAAATATACTCCCTGTGGGATTCTTGATGAAGATAGTGGGCAATTATTCTATATTAACTTTGGTAGTTCAGTTCTTATAAAACCAGGGATTTTATTGTTGATACTCTAATTCAATGGTGCAATACAATGACACCAGAACAAAACCAGGATACCGAATTGATACAAATTAAAGCTGATAATGGTCCGGAAAGTACTGGAGTAAGAACTCAATTAAAAAAAAGGATGGTTGAGTTTGTTGATCTCCTAAATATACCAATTCAATTGCTTTACTATCTTCCTTACCATAGTAAATACAATCCCATAGAGGGTTGTTGGGGTATTCTTTACCAGCATTGGAATGGGGGGGCGAAGCTTGTTGATGTTGAAGTCATGCTTTCCTGGGCTTCGAGTATGACTTGGAAAGGCTTATATCCTATCTTGAGTTTAAGTAAAACTGTTTCCCAAAAAGGGATTTCTCTAACAAAGAAAGCTATGAAAGAAGTCGAGTCTAGATTACAGCTAAATCCAGTGTTACCCAAATGGGATATCTTTATTCAACCGCTTTTGCTGGTAATTTATTTTTCAAAAATCACCTTAATCCATGGAATTTGACCTATAAGTAGTGTCGCAGCTACTTTCTGCAAATGCCTACACATCTTCTGTCACTTTCCGTTTATTGTGAATAAAAGAATAAAAAGAAAACTCTGAAAGGATAGTGGGGCAATGAATGTACAATTACAAATCCTGAAACATTTAGCAAGAGATGCTCACCCAACAATTGCCATTATAGATGAATCTTGTGCAGAGTATAAGGACTGATTTAAGGAAGTAAGAAATTATGAGTCTTTCAAATATTTACACTTATGAATCATATCAACGATAAAAAGGAAATCATTCTCAGATATAGCGAAGCTAGTAAGTATAAACTCAGCCCAGTCATTACATCATTTCCGAGCTAATTCAGATTGGTAAGTAAATGAATTAAAACAACGAAGATTAAATAAACTTAATAGGATATTTTAAAAGTCGAAGTGAATTATAATTCATGCAAGTCGCCTGACCATGATACGTATCATTGCAATATAAATTAAAGTCTCAGAAGTTTCAGGTAGCCTTTCATAGTCCTTACTTAATCTTCTACACCAATTGAGCCACCCGAAAGTTCGTTCTACAACCCAAGGTTTTGCTAAAAGGGTAAAACCCTTCTTTTCTAAGGGTCTGAGAACCACTTCCATAATCCAACGAAAAACATCGATTATCCAGTTGGCAAAATCTTCCCCCCGATATGCTTCATCCATCCAGATAGTGTGCAGTCTTTTAACTTTATCTTTCATCTGA
>CBZS010000227.1 GCA_000613065.1 Richelia intracellularis
GTGCTTGTAAAGCCTCTAAGGTCCCGTCCAACTGCCAACGTTTGAGCCATCGATGTGCAGAGCTATTTTATGCCCATATTTCTCCTTTTGAAACGTCACACCAACGACACCCTGTTATCAATATATACAGTAAGGTCTTAAGTACATAACGAAATGAAGAATGTGGCATTCCTCGTTCGCGTTTCTCTGGCGGTTTCGGAAAAATATCCTCAAACAAAGAGCACTCCAAATTACTCAGTCCTTCAAAACGTTTAGCCATCAGATGATATAACCCCTCTTACTCAACAGGCATATTATCAGCTTCTGCTATTAGTGGGATAGATTCATATATACATCTAAAGCTAATTGAGCCTGTTTATTACCCTGATTTATAGCTGTAACAATTTGACGTATATCATTAGATACGCCAGAAACACCAAGTAAACCAGACTTCCTATTCAGGAGACTATCGAACTTATCTACGGTATAGTCACAGTGACGCAATAGGTGTAATAGAATACCTGGATAAATAAAACCGGAACGACTACCCATCATTAATTCTTCCAAGAGAGTAAAAGCCATGGTAGTGTCAACACTGTAACCATGATGAATTGCTGCTCTCTAGCAGCCATTTCCTAGATGGCAGTTAATTAGACGCAATTGCTGTAAATCTCTACCAAGGATTTGTGTTGCACGATAAGCACAGTATTCATAACTGATACCATCAAACCCATAGCGACGAATACCTTG
>CBZS010000228.1 GCA_000613065.1 Richelia intracellularis
CTATAATTGCCCAAGTCAACCAGGTGATAGAGATTTTGGGCGTTGCTGAATCAGGGGATGATTTCACTAAATTTTCAACGATTTCTCAATGGTTTCAAACCCTAATTCATCCCGCACTTATGCAACGCCAGATTTTGTAATGGAAATTGAGTTTCCCATCCGCAAGTATGTGCTCGATCTGGACTTGCTGTCAATCAACTAGCACTGCGATCGGCGAAAGAAAAATATTAATTTCAATGTCAGTTCACAAGAGACGCAGAGACACCAATCTGGTGGGGCTTAGGAGACATCCTGCTCTGTGTCCCCAGGGAAGCGTGTTATTTCGTTAAACCCACATTCCGCAGGTTAGTTAGCAAAGAAGATAATATTTACCACAGACAGCACCAAAAAACTGTAGAATCCAGCACCGCTGTTCACTGAGGTTGGAAATCTGTTTCGAAGAAGCGAAGGTTAATAAATGAATTGACATGAAACATTGAAACACCCAACCTAAAGTAGGAGTGGCAGTTGCTTTACCTAACTGATTTTGAATTGTTTGGGTTCCTCGTTTTAGAGATTCGCGTAATGCCCTGTGACCTAGCCTGTAAACTAGGAAACACAAAGCCATAACCATTGCCAAAGCTGCCACTCTTTTCCTTGAATTTAGAAACACAGTGGAAGTAAAAAACAATGGGTCTTTGAGAAACCGAAAACCACGTTCTGTAGATTGTTGTGCCTTATATTCACGTAAAACATCTTCGTTGCTAAGTTTGTCGGCATCAAGAACATTGGTGGCAAGAATAAACCTGCCAGCCTGTTCTGTGGCAATGGTAATTGCAGTTTCTTTGGGTAAAATTTCGGCTTGAATATGGGGAATTAGGGTAGGTTGAGAATCCTTGCGAGGTCTACCACGTCCCCGGTGTTGGCCATATTCAATAACTTCAATATTTGCATGCAAGTTGATGAAATGGCAACTGACTCTCAAGTAATTTAGCTGCGTTGAATGCATCTTCGCCACATGCAAATTCCTGTTGACACAATTTTCGTAGTTGGGATTGTGCCTGGGTATATTTTTT
>CBZS010000229.1 GCA_000613065.1 Richelia intracellularis
GTTCGTTTCTCTTTACTAGTAGCAGTGCAGGTGGCAATATACCTTCAGCTTGAATAAATTTTCTCGCTGCTGTCACTGGTTTATCTTCGCCACTTTCAATGCTATATTGAGCCACGTGCTCCAAGATTCGCCGTCCTTCTTGGCGGCGACGGCTTTTCCGCTTCCGTCTCCTTGCCAATCTATTGTCCTCCTCTTGAAAACTACATATTGTAGTTATAGCTACAAAATCAGTGGATATTATAAAAGTTTTAACTAAAAAAATCAATAGTTATTTACGCTTTTGATGCATCTAAAAAGGTATTAGGTTAAATTAGGTGATCATAAAACAATATGGATATTGCTTGTAAGCTTTGAGTAAGTTTTATGGAGCCAGTGACATAAAAATCACCTGCGTTTGCGGAGTTTCTCTTTAGTATTATTTAGTGAGTGAGCAATAGCACTGCCAATGTTAATTTCTGCTAGTTCTGAGTTTATTGCTCTTTGCCGAGAACAAATGGCGTTGTTGAGCCAAGGATTAGGAGCTTCCTTAAGCGTTGTCTATTTAACACAAGAATTGGGGGAAGTTCCAACTAGGGAACCACAGTTGATACCGATTCTGGTTTATCCAGAAACAGCCACTTTAAGGCAAGGTTTTAATCCTCCAGGTTTGCCTCAGTTAACTCAAAATTTATTGGGCTCAGGCAGTCTTCAAGAACCAACACAGTCCCAGGTACCTCCACGAACAAAACAATATTCCCAGGCAGACTCTGTTCTCAATGAAGACAAAATAATTTTGCCTTTGATTCATGATGACTTGATGATGGGTCTCTTGGTGACTGCTAGGGGTGATCGGCAATGGACTCAAGACGAACGTGGTGAAGTAGAACGGGTTGCTCAAACTTTAGCGATAGCTTGCATTTTAGATCAACGTCGTGCTTGGTTGCAGCAACAATTGCAACAACAACAAATTCTCCAAGAGCAACAACAAGACTTACTTGATAGTTTATTGCATCAATTCCGCAATCCTTTGACGGCTTTACGTACCTTTGGCAAGTTGTTAATGAAGCGATTACACCCAGGAGAAGCGAACCGAGATGTAGCGACTAGTATTGTCAGAGAAAGTGATCGGTTACAGGAATTACTGAAAAAATTTGATGAGGTCATTGATTTCACGGCAGATGATTTAAAACATCTCCACTTGGCTGATTCTAGTGAAGTTGTTCTGGAAGCAACTGTACAGAAAGAGGCACAAATGCCTTTGTTATTACCAGGAATAGGGGAAAAAGAAACTAACTGTAATTTACAAGAAATATTGGAGCCATTGTTAGTATCTGCCGAGGCAATTGCTCAAGAAATCAATCTAAAATTAATTAGTAAAATAGAAGAGAGTTCTGCTATTGTTAAGGTTAATAAAAAAGCATTGACAGAAGTTTTAACTAATATAGTTGATAATGCTCTCAAATATACCCCTAGTGGGGGAAAAATTCTGATTAAAACAGGAAAACAAGAGGGTAATTTTCAGGGTATATTTGTTAGTGATACGGGTCCAGGGATTCCTCCTGAAGATTTAGAGCATCTTGGAGAAAGATATTACCGTGGTATTCAGGAGCAAACAGCAATTCCTGGTACAGGCTTAGGTTTAGCGATCGCTAAACAATTACTTGAGCAAATGCAGGGCAAACTGGAAGTGTTTAGTCCCACCCTGGAATCCGCGTTCGCATCAGATACAATGCCAGGAACTACTTTTGTGATTTGGTTACCCCAGGCGACTACATTCCCCGAAGAGTAACGCGGGGAGAACTATCAACTGATATACTAAGAAAGGTTAAAACCTGGACTTTTGTATAGCGGTAATAACAAGTATTATAAATTAATAAACAATATTACTTGAGAAACCAGGTAAAGTCTGATGTAAAAAAGATATTTTACGCAGGAAGACATTAATAAACTTCATTATGAATGATATCATTATCCTCATCCATTAGTACAGAAAAAGAAGGAAGTTCTGTATCTAAAAAGTCAGGGGATAAAACATAAAGATATTTGTAGTTTGTGTAAAATATAAGAAACAACATTAATTAATAGTTTAGATTAAACAATATCAATCAGGAGGAGTAGAAGAACTAAAAAAATACACCACAAAGGACAGCCAAGTGAATTAAATCAGTATAGTGATATATTGAAAGAATATTTTGAGAAACATCCAGCTACAAGTATTGCAGAAGCGAGTGATGCCATTGAAAAAATAACTGGTATTAAGCGCAGTCCAAGTCAGGTAAGAGAATTTCTGCTCAGAACAGGTTTGCGTTGCTTAAAAGTGGGGTATGTGCCGGGAAAGTCAGTAGACCCAGAAAAGATTGAAGAGGTAGAAAAATATAGAAAAGAAAAGCTATAACCATTACAGTAAGAAGCTATTAGCGGAAATAAAGTAGTTTTTTTTGTTGACGCAGCCCACTTTGTACATCGAGCATACTTAGGATTTTTATGGTGTTTTACAAGAACATTTATCTGTTCACCTTCCAGTGGAAAACGATTTAATGTTTTAGGAGCAGTTAATGCAGTTACTAAGGAAATAATTACAATTACAAATGAAACTTATATTAATTCAGAAAGTCTGTGCCAGTTGTTATTTTAATGAGCTAATCTGGGGCTAAATAAACCAATTGTTATTGTACTAGATAATGCCAGATATCAGAAGTGTAAATTAGTACAAAACTATGCGACATAAGTAGATATACAACTATGTTATTTACCTTGCTATTCTCCACAATTAAATTTGATTGAAAGATTTTGTCAATTTCTTATAAATGAATGTTTATCCTCTTAGAGGATGTTTAAAAAGGTGGGAGGTATCATAAAAAAGCTCACAAGGCATATGCTGAGAATTATAGAAAACAGCACCCCGTGAGCAAATGACTAAGAATTATCCTAGCAATTTAACGTGGGAACAGTGGGAGTTAATCCCACAGCTGTTTCCAGAGGCAAAACCAGGTGGTCGTCCACGTACAACAACATGTATGTACCCAGTAGTAAACCGGATTTTATACCTACTGTGTCAAGGATGTACATGGCGGGCATTACCAGGAGATTTACCACCTTGGTCTACAGTCTATGGCTATTTATTTCAGAAGATGGGGCAAAGACCGTACTTGGCTTCAGGTTCATGACAAACTATATCAATGGGTTGGGGTAGCAGCCAGTCGAGAACCAAGTCCATGGGAAGCAGCCTTTGATAGCCAATCAGTTGAAACCGCAACCATGATTTGTACGGATGTTGGTTTCGACCCAGGAAAACAAATACATGGACCTAAGCGATTTATTACGGTTGACTTGTTAGGGCTAGTTTTGCGAGTCTTGGTTACTTC
>CBZS010000230.1 GCA_000613065.1 Richelia intracellularis
AATGTAGTTAAACTGATTCTCTCCCGGATCGGAATAGGGATAGCGATCGCTAGTAGTATAAGCATCTAAAATCCAATATAAATAATTTGGCTCACCTTTGGTATTGATTCCATCTCCCTTGGCTGCTATTAAGTAAGGATCTGCATCGTATCTTAAGAAGGGAGCGATCACTTGTACCCTTTCTCGAATATTACGGCGAAATAGGAGTTTGGTTTGGGGGGTAAAGTTACGGGTGAGTAGCATTTGCCAATCTTTGAGATACTGGGCAAATAATACCCGTCGCCAAAAATTACCAATGGCAATCCCACCTTGCCCATCATAAATGTTATAAACGTTCTCTGCTCCACTAGGGTAATCTAGTTCTTGGGTTTTAGTACCCGTCATTACATAGGTGTCAGTTATTTCCCCGTAATATATCCGTGGTTGACTAATGGGAATACTAGCTTGAATCGCCGGGCTGGATGTCTGTAAAGAGCCTGGTTTATCGGGAACATCAGAACCAATATCCTTAACGTAATAATCTGGCAATCCTCCAGGAGCTACGGTATTAACCGGACTCAGGGTAAATCCGTAGCCATGGGTATAAATCAAATGCTTATTAATCCAGGTCTGTGCCTGTTCTGGTACATCTCTATAGTCTAATTCCCTAGCAGCAATGATGGTTTGCTGCTTTTCCGCTTGGGGACTATTGAGAGCAGTCTTTAATGTATAACGGTCAATATCCGCACCAGGAAATTTATAGTAAGGACGAATTTGTTGTAGTTGACGGTTCGTTTCTAGAAGGGGACGGGTATCCCAAAGGCGAATATTATCAATTGTCAGATGGTTTTTTTGTAAATCTGCTGCTGTGAGGTTTTCTTGGGGTTGAAAGGTTGTAGCTTCGATTTTCTGGAGGTTAAATGCCTGTCGTGTCAGGGCAATGGTACGCTGAATGTATGGACGCTCCCTCAATAATTCGTTGGGTTGAACCACCACACTATGGACTATGGCTGGTAATAATTCCCCCGATATTGCTGCGACTAGTGCATAGACAACCAAGACATAAACTAATTGACGGGGAATGGGAATAGGTTTAAACTTCGCCTTGGTAATACTGGACAATGATATCATTCGCAGCACGAGATAAACTGCGATCGCTAAGGCAAGGATACTTAACCCGGTGTAAATCGGCAATTGAACGTTAACGGCTGTATAACTAGCACCATAGTTAACTCCCCTGGTAGAGTATAAAAGCTCGTAGCGCAGCAACCAATAAAGTGCGCCCAACGCTAACATGAACAAGCTAGCTAAGGCATTGAGGTGGAGTCTTTGGGGTACGGAAAATCCAGGAAATACACCTTCACTGAAACTATTCGCCGATCGCAAATAAATTAATGCTATGGTGGCAAGGCCTAACAAAAATAAACCTAAAAACCAAGATTCTAGCATTTCCCACACTGGTAGGGAAAAAACATAAAAGCCAATGTCTTGTTTAAATAGGGGTTCGGAACGTTGAAAACTAATCCTGCTAAAATACTCTAATATCCTATCCCAACGTACTGAAAGCTGAAAACCAAACAAGAGACTTGTCAGTAAAGCGATCGCTCTTAACCAAAATTGATAATTAATAATAACCGCACTAGTCAAGCCCACTAATAATCCCAACTGTATCAAGGGAATCGTCACAGGTTGTTCTCGCCACAACTGCGATACAGATTGAAATAATGTTGATAATTCCCAAGAGCTGCGAGCCAATCCTAAATTCGGATACCAAAAGCTAACTAATTGCTGGCTGGAATTAACTACTACTGCAGCTATCAAAAGACTTAAGCTGATGATAGTTGGTAATAGTAAAGGTAATTTTATATCAGTATGAGTACTGGGAGGATGGGGATGGGTTGTGCTATAGATAAAGTCCCTGGAGTAGTGGGGGATACGCCGCTTTTGTTGTTCTTTTCCCTTTATTGGGAACTGCTGCGAATACTCAAAACGATGGGCAATTTTGATATTACTAAACAAAAAGCCTACAGAAGTCAAAAAAGCGACCGCCCATAATCCCCATTGGGTGAATAAACGCCATAAAAATTCCTTTAAATACCCAACTTTGGCGAACCAGAAGATCTCTCCCGTGAGGTTGCAGGCTACATCAAACAATAACCAACAACCAACCAAGAGCAAGAATATCCGTAAATTTTTATTCCACAGCCTTTTCATATTTTACAGGGAGAGTTATAGAAGGATGCAGGGTAGTGGGCATAATCCTTATGGTTATCCTGGGAGTAGGGAAATTTTTTAGCAGACTGTTCTATTTATTAGCCGCGAAGCTGATGATGCTGTGGGCGAAAAAGCTAACAAAGAATGGCTTTTCAAAGTATACATGCGATGTTAACTCTCTCACTCATTTTCTAACTATACAGTTTCTACATCTAAGTTAAACAACATTTGTAGGGCTTGCATACAGCTACGCCTTGCATCCACGTCTTGTTGTCCACGTAACTGTACCATGGGGTCATGTAAAATTTTATTCACAATCCCCTTAGTTAAAGCCTCAATTACCTCTTGCTGTTTGTCACCAAACTCACTCCCCAAACGGGACAAAGCCTTTTCTAATTCCTGTTCCCGGATAGTTTCAATTTTATGACGCAAACAACTAATTGTCGAAACCGTTTCTAGCGCTCGCCACCACATATCAAAAGCGTCTACTTCCTCCTCTAACAATCCTTCTGCTTCCTGTGCCATTTTACGCCGGCTTTCATGGTTCTGCGCTACCACCGCTTTCAAATCATCTACGTTAAATGCTTTAATATGCTCCAGCTCATTCACATTGCTGTGAACGTTACGAGGCACAGAAATATCAAATAACATCAAACCGCGATTGCTACAAACGATTGGTTCTAAGTTGCCGCGCTCGAGGATTGGTTCTGTAGCAGAAGTACTCGTAAATACAATATCGCTTTCGGTAATCACTGGTAGCATTTCCGCCAAGGGACGTACCTGAATCGGATGTTCTGAGAACAGTTTTGCTAAATCCTCTGCCCTCCGCAAAGAACGATTTAAAATACAAATTCTTCCCGCGCCTTTAGAAACCAGGTGCTGCACTAATAGCCGCGACATTTTACCTGCGCCAAGGATAGTAATCTTACAGGTGGAAATATTTTCCATCTTCATATAAGCTAATTCCACCGCAGCAGAACTAATGGAAACCGCGCCTGTACCAATACTAGTCTCGGTTCTCACACGTTTTCCAGCGGTAATAGCTTGTTTAAATAATCGATTCAAAATAGTTTTAATACCCTTGTATTGCTGTCCTAGTTTGTGGCTTGTTTTGACCTGAGCCAAGATTTGCCCTTCTCCCAACACCAAACTATCTAAACCAGCCGCTACCCGCATCAAATGCATTACAGCATCATGATGTAACAAAATAAACAGATGAGGACGTAAAATGGGGGAACCTAATTGGCTATGTTCCGCCAAAAATTGAATAACTTCCCAAATCCCCTGCTCAGTACTTTCCGTAACAATATAAATTTCCAAGCGGTTACAGGTGCTGAGAATAGCCGCTTCTTGAATATGGGGATAGCTAGTGAGTTCAGCGATCGCGTTTTCTAATTGGGGTTCTGGAATACTCAGCTTTTCCCGGACTTCAACTGAGGCGGTTTTATGGCTTAACCCCACCACTGCTATATGCATATTTAAATGATTTTAGATTTTGGATTTTAGATTGATAGGTGTTGCTGAATCAGGGGATGATTTCACTAAATTTTCAACGATTTCTCAATGGTTTCAAACGCTAATTCATCCCGCACTTATGCAACCCCGATTGATATTGGTGTTTATCTCTCCGACTTCTCTAAGAAGTCGGAGAGCTAGCTGTTTGATGAATTAGTGCAATTGGATGTATTCGGGTTGATCGAACATATGTATGGTATCAACAAACCTAGCAGTATTAGACTGGTTAGAAATTACCAAGCTTTGAGTTCTGGCTCCTCCGTGGAAAAAGCGTACTCCCTCCATTAGATTTCCAGAGGTAATACCACAAGCCGCGAATAGAACGGTTTCCCCAGATGCTAATTCTTCTGCATTATAAACCTTATCAGGATCGTTGATGCCCATAGATTTGAGGCGATCAAGGTTCGCTTCCTTGCTTTCTCCAATCAAACCAGTTTTAACGATATCAGGATCATAGATTAACTGGCCTTGGAAATGTCCGCCTAAAGCTCGCATTGCTGCTGCGGAAATAACCCCTTCAGGAGCAGCACCAATACCCATGAGACAGTGGATATTAGTACCAGCAAAACCGCAGGATAAAGCCGCACCCACATCACCATCGGAAATTAGTTGAACTCTAGCGCCAGCTTGGCGGATTTCCTTAATTAAATCATTATGGCGTTCGCGTTTCATTACTACCACCACTAATTCTTCAATGGAACGATCTAAGCATTGTGCCAAAATCTTCAAATTTTCCGTGGCAGACTTGTTGATATCAACTTTTCCTTTCGCTGCTGGGGGAGCTGCTAACTTTTTCATATAAAAGTCGGGAGCTTCAAATAACCCACCTTTTTCCGAAATTGCCAACACTGCCATGGAACCAGGTTGACCATATGCAACTAGGTTAGTACCTTCACAGGGGTCAACAGCAATATCAATTTCGATTAACTCATCTGGGTTACAGAAATCTTTTGCATCTGAACGGCTACAGATACCAACTTCTTCACCAATATAGAGCATGGGAGCATCATCTCTCTCCCCTTCTCCGATCACAATCCGACCGCGCATATAAATTTTATTCATGCGCTCACGCATGGCTTCTACAGCCACTTCATCCGCAGTATTCTTCTCGCCTTTGCCCATCCAACGAGCAGAAGCTATAGCAGCTTGCTCGACAACTTCAATAATCTCTAACCCAATTGTATTTTCCACAAAGTCTGCCCTCTCAATTCCTATACTTGCGTCTTTATCTGCACAGTGATATCAGTTTTCAAGTCTACCAAAGCACGGATACCTGTGGAAAATAGTATAGGCTCATGCGTATGTTAAGTTTTACTACTAATACACATTCGACTTTCGCTGAATTGATTTCAGAAAGTAAATTATACGACTCATTTATTATTTTTTTTACATAGAAACCTAAGTATATATAATTCCATGGTGCAGTGGTGTGCAATTAAATTTATACATACATATGTACTGAAAATATGTAACTTGAGGAGAAATTAATAATCCAGGATAAAGGCATAGTTTGGCAGTGAGGGAATTGTAGACGCGCAGAATCTACTTTGAAATTACTGTAATACCTATTTATTAAATTTTTCGGCGTTGCTGAATCCCTTTTACCCGCGTAATTGCATACTGCGATCGCAAAGAGTTTTTAGGAGTACGACTTATGAGTGCTTGGCAAGGGTACATAGATAAAAATCTACTGGGATTTGGCATGGAAGCAATTGCAATCATCGGTGATGATACAATCCCCAGAGCAACTTCCCCAGGATTTGATTTCAAATCAGATGAAATTCAATCCATTATCAAAGCTTTTGAAGATCCATCGGAAATTCGCCACCATGGAATTCAAATTGCTGGTAATAAATACTTTGTCCCAAATCTAGTGAACGCAATATATATGGTAAAGATGGACACCGAGGTATTGCAATAGCTAAAAGAATCCATAATATTGTCATAGGTGTATATGACAAGAAACTACCACCAGCAGAACCCAATAGTGTTATTGAAGGATGTGCTGATTATTTGCCGCTAGTAGGGGAGTGAAGAAACAGAGTAGGGATAACCACAAGGGTTATCCTGAGGCAAGCGTACTATTCCTCACTTCCATGAGAAAATTGCAAACGGTAGCGATATAAAGCAACAGGACTGACCCCAGCTTTAAAATAATCTGGATCTTGAGGTGATAAATAAATAGCAGTGACCTGTTCTGCTTCTATTTCTGGCTCTCCGGTAGACGTTTTCCAGTAAGCAGTTGTTGACTCCACACTATTAAAGTAAGGGCTATTTCCTCCTTTAAATAATTGCTGAAATTGTTCACAGCTAATAAATCTATCATAAGAGGTTGTTTCGACACCCCGCTCTGTCAGAATAGATACTAGTTGTCGTTCTCCTCTGAGAAACGTTACTTGTCGATTAGGTGATCGCGGATCTATTCTCAAATCAATTACTGCACTATCCCCTAAATAAGCTCTGAGTAAATTTAAGCCATTGAAAGCTCTGTCTGCTACCACATCGGATAATTCTGACATGGGCTGTTCGCGAATAAATTTCACATTAAATCTTACAGGAACATTCAGGTACTTACGGTTACTTTCAAAACCAGGGCTAAGAATATCTGGTGCTAAAGGTGCAACTAAATCTACCAATGTGCTAGTTATTTGCCACTCTCCCTCTATCCATTCTGGGTATGCTAAATCACCCTTAGCAGCTTGCAAGGAAGTTATTTTGACCCACTCGGGAAATTTATACAACCGTTCAGCTAGTTCACCTGCTTGTGCCTGTCCACACCATAGCAACAATGAACACACCAATAACCCATAAAACCATAGTTTTCTTTTCATTCGCATCAGCAATTACCTGTATCAAGAATTTTCCCTCACTCTTAAGGTTATTTTTGAGAAATAAATTACCAGCTAAAGCGGTTGAATCAAGAGCTCCCATTTGGGCAACAGTGGATTTCGCTGTAATCTAGACTCGACTTGTTTCATAGCTTTCTTTGTTAGAGAAATCCCTTTTTGGTAAACAGTTTTACTTAAACTCAATATAGGATATAAGCCTTTCCAAGTCATACTCGAAGCCCAGGAAAGCATGACTTCAACATCAACAAGCTTCGCCCCCCCATTCCAATGCTGGTCAATAATACCCCAACAACCCTCTATGGGATTGTATTTACTATGGTAAGGAGGATAGTAAAGCTATTGAATTGGTATATTTAGGAGATCAACAAACTCAACCATCCTTTTTTTTAATTGAGTTCTTACTCCACTACTTTCCGGACGATTATCAACTTTAATTTGTATCAGTTCGTTATCCTGCTTTTGTTCTGGTGTCATTGTCTTCCACCATTGAATTAGAGTATCAACAATAAAATCCCTGGTTTTATAAGAAGAACTACCAAAGTTTATATAGAAGAATTGCCCACTATCTTCTTCATCAAGAATGCCACAGGGAGTATATTTTTCTGTGGATCCCATATGATGATCCTCAGCTTGATTGTCTCCTCTGGTTTTTCCACCACGAGAATAACCCCCCATAACGGTAGCTTTGCAATCCATGCTTAGTGGTTTGACTTTGAGGCTTGTTTGTTGATTGGGGCTCAAATTCTTTGATGTTGTTGAAGATATCATCCGTTTGTGGAATTTTTTTTGAGGTTTGGCTTTTACTACTTTACGAAGACCATAGCCCATTCGATTCAATACTTGTGCCATTGTACTGGCGCAAGGCA
This sequence comes from Richelia intracellularis, assembly GCA_000613065.1. Classification (GTDB taxonomy): domain Bacteria; phylum Cyanobacteriota; class Cyanobacteriia; order Cyanobacteriales; family Nostocaceae; genus Richelia; species Richelia intracellularis_B. Next base: position 7,424 of record CBZS010000230.1, read on the forward strand.
ATTGCTCCTGGGTAAATCCCTGTTCTTTGACTTTTTCTAGTGCGGATGTTGCTGTTAAACGGGTATAGCCTAAGGAAGTTTTAAATGTTGGGTCTTGTTGAGAATCAGATTCTGCAATTTGTCGCAGCAATAATGCCACAAGAGAAGAGGTTGTTTCTCCTGGCAACGCTTTGCTGTGCTAAAGGCTGATTGTAATCCCACACAGATTATCCCTGTTCTTTTTTCCCCTAACCCTAACTTTATATTTTCTCTACCCCAACCGAATACTGTTTGTGCTAACCTTGCTCTACCTTGGCAATATTTCAAGGTCATCTGAGCTTGAAAACCCCGACGTTCTACTCCATTCATTTTCGATGCTGCCAACCGAAAGTCTTCTATTTGTTATCTTGTTAATGATTTGGGTTCCTCTGCTGGGTCTAGCATACTCCAAAATACTTGCCCGTGTTTTTTTACTGATCAACATTACATCTTACTTTCATTGGTAAATTTTTTCTTATAAATAACCTAATACTGGCAATACAGTAACCAATATTATTCCCCTAACTATATGGCTATTTATGACCTATGGCTATTTATTAATTATGCTTTCACTACAAGAATAGGGAAAAGCTTCAAACTCCCTCTCAACAAACTGCGAGTCTGTGTGTTATTTTGGGCGTTGCTGAATCAGGGGATGAATTAGGGTTTGAAACCATTGAGAAATTGTTGAAAATTTAGTGAAATCATCCCCTGATTCAGCAACGCCATTCTGTGCGACTACTTATTTACCAAACCTGGGTAAGATGCCCACACTAATCGTTTAATGAATTTTTACCGAAGACTCATTAGCAAAGGATATTATAAAACCCTAGCCAGTAATGGGGCTGCGGAGAGTAAAGTTTGGGTATAAGGGTGTTGGGGTTGAGTGAAAATCTGTTTAGTCGTACCAATTTCCACGATTTTACCCCCATTCATCACCGCAATGCGATCGCACAAAAATCTGGTTAACCACAAGTCATGGGTAATGAATAGGTAAGTTAATTCAAATTCTTGTTTTAATTCCAACATCAAATCTAATACTTGGGATTGGACACTTGCATCCAACATACTTACCGGTTCGTCGCAGATTACCAATTTGGGACGGGTAATTAAAGCACGAGCGATCCCTACCCGTTGCTGTTGTCCCCCAGATAAGTCGCTGGGATAACGTTGGTAGTAAATTTCTGCGGGTTGTAAACCTACCCGCTTCAACATGGATAATGCTTGCTGTTTTGCCTCTTCTGGGGTGGCCATATTATGAATTAGCAAGGGATCAGCAATACTTTGACCCACTATCATTGCAGGATTAAGACAAGCATGGGGTTCTTGAAACACCATCTGGATTTGTCGCCGATATTGGCGCATTTGTTGACGGGATAACAGGGTTAAATCCTCTCCCAAAAATTCTACTTTCCCCCCAGAAGCAGGAATGAGTTGCAAAATTGTCCGAGAAAGAGTGCTTTTACCACAACCTGATTCCCCTACTAATCCGAGAATTTCCCCAGAATATAGATCTAGGTTAATCCCATCCACAGCTTTAATGGTTTGGCCTTCGCCTTTAAATATGCGTTCAATCAAATTAGGCTCAATGGTGTAGTGTTGCTTGAGTTCTTCTACTTTGAGTATTGGTTGCTCTCCAAGTTCCTGCATCTGTTGGTCTTTCCCTTCCACGGCTTGAATATGGAAAGCTGCTTCTAATAAAGACTGGGTATACTTGTGTTGAGGATTACTAAACACGTCGCGTAAATTACCGGTTTCCACCATTTTACCGTCGTACATTACCCCAATCCAATCGCAATACTCGGCTACCATGGCTAAATCATGAGAAATTAACAACAGTGCCATATTTTCCTCAGCACACAACCGGGTTAATTCCTGTAAAATTTGCCCTGAAACCGTCACATCTAAGCTGGTCGTAGGTTCATCAGCTACAATTATCTTCGGATTTAATAATAAAGCCAAAGCGATGGCTACTCGTTGCCTCATACCCCCACTAAACTCATGGGGATATTGACTCCAACGTTCTGCCGGAATATTTACCCTTGCTAAAGTTGCAATCGCTTTTTCCTTAGCTTCTTTAGTTGATAAACTAGCTTCATGAGCTTTCAAGGTTCCTAGACAGTGATTCCCAATCGTCATCAGGGGATCGAGCCTCGTCATGGGATCTTGAAAAATCAAAGCTACCACTTCCCCCCGAAACTGCCGTATTTCTTTAGGATTCATTTCTAATACAGACTTACCCTGAAAAGTTACCCTTCCTTCTACTTGACTTGATGATGGTAATAACCGCATTACGGCCTTTCCCAATGTAGATTTACCACACCCTGACTCCCCCACCAAACCCATTATTTCCCCTGACTGTAAAGTTAAGGAAACATCATTAACAGCCCACTGTGGTTTTTCTCCATGGGTATAAGGGTAAGCAACTCGTAGATTTTGGATACTAAATAAAGTTTCACCCATACTTTAGTTATTAGTTACTTTTAATGAGATTAGAGGCGTTGCATAAGTGCGGGATGATTTAACTAAATTTTTAACGATTTATCAATGGTTTCAAACGCTAAATCATCCCGCACTTATGCAACGCCTGGAGCGCTACCAGATATCATACTAGAAATACTGCGGATGAATACTTGTACATTAACTTGTGTTATTCCAGCCTCTTGCAACTCCTGGGAAAGTTGTTGAGCTTGCTCAACACCAGAGCCATTTGAGGTTACTGCAACCAGTGTTGCATTCAGTTGATCTATTGGTGTAGCTTCTCCACTTGCAGCGATTGTTCCGACACGAGTCACAACAGTATTTGCTGCTTGATTAAGAGTTACTTGAACTTCAGGTGTGACTGTTACTGAAACGACCTGACCATTAGTATCTGTTTCAACACTGATTGCATCCCCAAAACTTTCTATTAGTGGTGCAAAATTGTCACCTGCATTACTTGTACTATCTTCAGAATAAATAATTTCTATGGGTATGTCATCAGCGTTAGCTTTGATACAAGTACCTAGTAAAGATGCAAATCAGATTGTTGAAAAAGGCAATATAAAAATCGATTTATGTTATTTCATAGCTGTTATTAAATATTTAATTAAGACAGATAAATTTGGATAAAAGTGAAAAATTAAGGTAGATGCGACTCTAAAACCAGTCAGTTTGAAAATATTACTGAAAAAAATATACGCCGATAGATATAAAAACAAAACATTTTTATAAAAAATTAACAACAAAATCATATTTATTTTTTATCCCATTATTTCATGAAGAAGATAACTTTATTATTCATTGCTATTTGATAATTTATTCTCTTATTATAGAGAATAAATGAAGAGATTTGCATCTAGCAACTTATAGAATGATTTTAGAAAATCAAATTTATATCATATCTATTACTACTTACAAAGTATTACTATATATTTAAAATTAGAAGGCATATCCAGCACTTAAAGAAAGCCCAACTTCATTATCTGTATTACTAGTAAGAACGGTGAAAAAAATATTGATTACAATGGGACTTTTGGGGAATGGAGGGAAGGAACTACCCACATTGAGACGACTACCAGTCCAACTAGATACTAGAGAAAACTGCGGAGCAACTCGCAAACCTAAACTCCCAAAAAAGTTGAAAGCATTATTATCATCTTCTATAGCTCCCGTGGAACGCAATGCTCCAGTACCAGCTCCTAAAGATATGGTTAAAGGCAATGGATTTTTGGTATTTTGTGGTTGCAGTTCAAATGCTCTAGTAACTACACCATAAATAGTATCTTTTGAATCGTCTGCATCTCCCCATTTAACTATATTAGACCAACCGACAGCTACAGCAGTTCCATCTTTAAGGGTTTTGTGGATTTTGAGACCTAATCCACCACTATCGCCAAAGTCACTAGTCGCCACACTGGAAATACTAGCGGTGATTTCTAAACCTACGGATTTACCTGAATTACCGACACCAAAACCTAAGCTAAGACCACCATCTGTTCTAGCATCTTCTAAAGGAAAATTTAATCCACCACCTATAAAAGCCTGTGCCCAGCTAGCACCATAAGCACTAGGCGTACCAGTTGAAGAGCCTGGTCGGGCGGTAAGAAGGAGGTTCTCCTAGTGTAACAACAGGATCCATCAAAAGTTCCTGACGTAATCTTTCGAGATTTTGGAGAGTGTCTCCTAAACCTTCACTAGGATCCGTTTGCTGAACAATCTGCTGTGATTTATTCTGTTTAATTAGATATATGTTAAGGTCGCATTTTGCTGAAATTATATTATCTCTATAGGAAGGTAAAATATTAATTAAATCTGCATTTAAATCTGACTTATTAGCTGCAATCGCTGTCCCTAGAGAATCACCACCTTTTACTTTGCTCACATCATTTTTTCTTACCAGACTAATATCCATTTCTGGTTTAATGTCTGCTTTCACAACATTGTTTTTTTTCTTTCCATAAAAGTGCCTGGGAGCCTGAACAACAAATGCTGAATGAGATAAAATGGGGGTGAATGGTATTAATTAAATTGTCAGGGTTGTTCTCAAACCTAAATGAATATACCTCACACCAACGAAACGAAAAATAGCTGTGCTATTTATAATTTTTTGCTTTTGATTCACCGTAAATATTCCTTCAACAATAAAAATCACTGTGTATATACACACAGTTCATTCACACCAAAATATCCCCAACAATTCCATTTATCAAATAGTATGGGTGCGAGTCTTTTGGTAGTACGGAGTATGATATAAGAATAATAAATGACAAGTGAACCAGACTAGTATTGACAGCCAAAAATGTACTTGATGGAATTGGCTTGTAAAAAGTGAAAAAACAGGAATAGTTCCACACCCTATCCAAGCATCTACATAAAATCAAGGTATGTTTTGGTAACAAGCACAAGAACTATTTGAAGAGATAGTTAGTTGGTTAGACTCAGACAGCATTTGTGTGTTAGAACAATCCCAGATACAGAGTAAGTTACTTGAGAATAGATACGAACTATTGAGAGGGTTGTTACAAATAAAGATATTTTGATAAACCCACTCAAGATGAAATAGAGGGAGAGTGTGCAGGCACAGACTCAGTAAACAGAACACACAAGAAAAAATTGTCGCGGAAATTGACTACATTATTTGGCACACTAATCGCCAATAGAATCGGTTATGGAGGAAGAAAGATCAATACCCTATTTCCTTTGGATGGGGAGTTTAATCTACCAGCACAGCAATATTCTCTCTCATGGACTAAGACAGGGATATTATCCATGTGATTGAGTATTTGTGGAAAGCTGCATTTGTCTTTTATTCTCAGACTTAAACACAGCCAGAACCTTGGGAGACCAAATGTTTACAGCTTATCCTTGAAGGTAAATAAAGTTAAGTTGCCCCAGGTATGCGCCGGAGTGCGACTTTACCCAAACTCACCCCCCAAGAAGGTTAACCCGTGGATACCTGTGCTAGATATTTACTTAACCATGCCAAATACCTCAAATATGACGATTACTAAGGTGATTTATAAGAAAGAATTTACCAATGAAAGTAAGATGTAATGTTGATGAGTAAAAAAACAAGGGCAAGTATTTTGGAGTATGCTAGACCCAGCAGAGGAACCTAAATCATTAACAAGATCACAAATAGAAGACTTGCGGTTGCCAGCATCGAAAATGAATGGAGTAGAACGTCCGGGCTTTCAAGCTGAGATGAAGTTGAAATATTGCCAAGGTAGAGCAAGGTTAGCACAAACAGTATTCGGTTGGGGTCGAGAAAATATAGACTTAGGGTTAGCGGAAAAAAGAACAAGGATAATCTGTGTGGGATTACAATCAGCCTTTAGCACAGCAAAGCCTTGCCAGGAGAAACAACCTCTTCTCTTGTGGCATTATCCCTGGGACAAATTGCAGAATCTGATTCTCAACAAGACCCAACATTTAAAACTTCCTTAGCCTATACCCGGTTAACAGCAACATCCGCACTAGAAAAACTCAAAGAACAGGGATTTGGGATTTAGCCAGGAGCAATTGTCTTGCGCCAGTACAATGGCACAAGTATTGAATCGAATGGGCTATGGTCTTCCTAAAGTAGTAAAAGCCAAACCTCCAAAAAAATTGCACAAACGGATGATATCTTCAACAACATCAAAGAATTTGAGCCGCAATCAACAAACAAGCCTCAAAGTAAAACGACTAAGCATGGATTGCAAAGCTACGGTTAATATCGGGGGTTATTCTCCTGGTGGAAAAACCAGAGGAGACAATCAAGCTGAGGATCATGATATGGGAACCACAGAAAAATATACTCCCTGTGGGATTTTTGATGAAGATAGTGGGCAATTATTGTATATTAACTTTGGTAGTTGTTCTTATAAAACCAGGGATTTTATTGTTGATACTCTAATTCAATGGTGGAAGACAATGACACCAGAACAGAAGCAGGATAGCGAACTGATACAAATTAAAGTTGATAATGGTCCGCAAAGTAGTGGAGTAAGAACTCAATTTTTTAAAAGGATGGTTGAGTTTGTTGATCTCCTAAATATACCAATTCAATAGCTCTAGTATGCTCCTTACCATAGTAAATACAATCCCATAGAGGGTTGTTGGGATATTCTTGACCAGCATTGGAATGGGGCGGGCGAAGCTTGTTGATCTTGAATTCATGCTTTCCTGGGCTTCGAGTATGACTTGGAAAGGCTTATATCCTATCTTGAGTTTAAGTAAAACTGTTTACCAAAAAGGGATTTCTCTAACAAAGAAAGCTATGAAACAAGTCGAGTCTAGATTACAGCGAAATCCACTGTTGCCCAAATGGGATATCACTGGGGCTAGATGGACCATGAGGGGTGGTAAGGCTGTTTTACCCCTGGGTTCTTTATACATCACTGGCCATTGGGATGAGTATTGGCAGTTTCATCTACAACAAGAACATAAACCCAATCACCTGGCTTTGTACTCTAGTGGTATTCCTTTGATGAAGCAAGTTCTCAAACCTCGTTGTTCTACTACCCCTCCACCTCTTCCAATACCTGTCTAAGTTCCACTCCCGATCTTACTAAAAGAGTCGCACCCAAATAGTATTTATACGAAAATATATTTAAAAAAATTAGAGCACCCAGTATTCTAGAATTCAAGTTAAATTGACTAATGTTGGGGTATATTCAGCTAAGCTTGATATCTACAGATTGAATTATATAAATATCTGTTTTAGTATAAATACTGAAATAATCTTTAGTATTTATGTGACTAAACATATCTTATCTTTATATTGGTAAATAAATATTTGTCAACAGTGATATCGATGAATAAGAATGATTTGTAATCAAAAAGGCATCAATACAATGATGCCTCTAAATAACTTGTGTGCAAGGAAATTTGCTAATCTATAATTCTATACTTCTTTTAATTTGCGTATTTTAACCAAGGAGTTACATCAACACCTAATTTTTTTCCTAAGTTAAAAATTTGATTGCATTGATCACAACTTTCTCCATTGTCGATTATTGCTTGTAATTGAGACTCAATCTGGGTATGCAAGGAGTTAAAATATATTTCTTGAGCCTTATTTAACAAAATCCCAATATTTAGCTGATAGGCTACATCAATTAATCGGTGTAAACCTTGAATATCTTGCTTAAATATTTTATTACCGTTATGTAACAATTGCCAGAGCTCTCGCGTTATTAATTGTTCTAGTATGTGCTTACCTTCAGGGATATTTAATTGACAACGTAGATGTTCTGCTTCGGTAGCGATCGCAGTTAATTCGCTCATGTGATTATGACTTAATTGCAAATCACCCCAGTCTTGCTCTAATGATCGCAAAGTATTCATACAACGATATGCCAAGGCAATTTCTGTTGTTACCTGCAATTCTTGGGGAACTGTCAATGCATCCCGATGAAATGCCATTAAGACACCATAATTATCCCGGTATGTCTGAGTAAAAAGTTGGTCTAAGCGTGTTAGTGTTTCCTGACTGAGTAGTTGCATCAGACGGTGGCGTTCCTCGGCAAATAAGTTCTCTAAACTATAACTATCTGCTCCAAATAATTGAGTCATTGCCAGAATTGTACGAGCTGCACTCGCCTGTTGGAAAGTACAAAATAATTCTGATTTTAGCTCCGTATAATTGTGGCGTCCCTGGAACGACTGAATACAACAATGGAAGTCCCAACCTCCTAGATGTAAGACAGCAAATACCAGGTGTTTCTTTTCCCAGGTAATTTCTGATACTAGTTTCAAGTGCCCCACTGCTAGGGTTAAGGGTCCCATCCTTTGCAGTTGGTGGTCAAACTCCTGGATACCGTAACAGTAAACCCCCTTGCGATTGAGTGCGCAATTTGTCTGTATCCGGCTACCATTGTTCTCTAATTTCTGGTGATTAAATAAAGAAGTAATGGCATATTGAGCGGCTACTTGATTAAAGCTAATTTGCGCTGTTACCACCAGTTTACGGTACACCATCGCCCCGTTATAAAATTCTTCTACATTGCTAGGAGCTAAAGCCAAGCGTTTGATGAAGTCTTTTTCTAACTGTACTCCGGCTACTTCTCCAGCTAGTTCTAAAGCCCTGGCTGCATAAAGCAAAATTTGCGTACCTTCGGGACGGGATAATTCTTCAAAAAACCAACCGCAACTGGTGAACATTAACAGAGAGTGACGCTGCATTTCCAGTAAACGTAAAGCATCTACTTGCTCACTGTCTTCTAAGAGATGGTTTTGGTGACAAGTGAGGAAGTTTTGCACATTTGCCGGCGAGCGATCGCTAATTACCTGAATGTACTCATCCCGTGCTTTCCAGGGGTGAGAGAAGTATTGTTTACTATATTCCTCGTATACTTCGATCAAGCGATCGCGCAACCAATTTAAGGCATCTCGTAAGGGTTTGCGCCATTTTTGATGCCATTCGCCACCACCACCGCAACCACAATCATCTTGCCATCGATCTACTCCGTGGGCACAGCTCCAAGCTGTAACTGGTTTTAATTCCACTTCCCAGGTGGGGGGATGGATAGTGAGATAATGGGCGAAGTTGGTAACATTCCAACCCCAACGGGGAAATTCTTCGGTAAAGGCATAAGCAAGGGTTTTTTCCGTTCCTCCTTTATGATGTCCAAAGGTTTCTCCATCGGTAGCAACGGAAATTAGTTGCGCTGGACGATGATCTCCGCGTACCGCAGCCCCTAATCTACCTGCGAAATGGGAAGAATTGTAGAGAACATCACTAAAACCCATGTCCCTCGAAATAGGACCATCATAGAAGAAGATATCGATATATTGGGGTTCTCGATCCTCTTGATTTTGCACGTAGCAACGATAGGGACGGGTGGGATCGATTTGATTTCCACCTACTTCATGCCATTCGGGATCGGGATCGTTGTCTTGAGGCAAGGGACGAGAACGTTGTGCTTGAGAGGGAGCAAGAACTATAAATTTGATCCCCTCAGCTACCAAGGCTTCGAGGGTAGGGTAATCAATAGCTGTTTCCGCTAACCACATCCCCTCGGGTTCCCGTCCAAAACGGGAACGGAAGTCTGCTTTTCCCCAACGAATTTGGGTATATTTATCCCGTTCATTGGCCAGAGGCATAATTATGTGATTGTATACTTGCGCGATCGCATTTCCATGTCCTTGCAATCGTTGGCAACTTTTGGAATCAGCTTCTAAAATTCGCTGATACACTTCCATATCATGACGTTCTAACCATGACATCAGAGTTGGTCCAATATTAAAGCTCAAATACTCATAGATATTGACAATCCCCACCACTTCGCCCCGATCATTGAGGACTCTGGCAAAGGCATTGGGACGGTAGCATTCGTAGTGAATCCGCTCATTCCAATCATGAAAGGGAGCAGCTCCCGGTTGACGCTCGATCGCATCCAAATAAGGATTTTCCCTTGGGGGTTGATAAAAATGACCGTGTACTGTGATATAAACACCGGTGCCGGTTTGTATAGGACTAGAAACCTGAGGACTTTCTTCGTCAGTAAAATGAATCCCAACATGAGTTGGTCTTTCAGCCGCAGAAGTCATATAAAATTATCCAAAAAGCTTGCAATGATATAGAAAGTAATTATGCATAGACATTTCTACAGAGATATGCGATTAAATCAGTAGAAATAATCGGCGTTGCTGAATCAGGGGATGATTTCACTAAATTTTCAACTATTTCTCAATGGTTTCAAACGCTAATTCATCCCGCACTTATACAACGCCAAAGAATCTTCAAGTCACTGCATAAATTTTTCACAAGTATACAGTTTTCTAATTTGATTGCTTTGTGCAACAGAGACTAATTTTAACGCACGCAATCAATTTTAAATCTCCAATATTAAATTGGACAAACAAAGCTTAATTATCTTTAAATTTATTAAACAACTTTTTCCACTTGAAATACTAAATTTTATCTTAAATTTTAAGAAATCAGAAGATAAATACTAGATCAAGCCCGATCTTAATTTGACAAATCAAGTCTTCCGCACAGAAACAGTATAATCTCGGGACCCAGAAATACTATAGTTAGAAGTATTCTAGAATTTGAACGCCAAATCAAAATATATTGAGTAGAGGGAGTTGATTAATATCAATCAACTTCACTGATGGTGATGCTTAATAGCAGAAGAAGTATTCATGACGACTTAACTTTTAGCACCAATAATGAACTAGCGTTCAACAAATTTAATATTAATTATTTTCTAGGATCTCTGTTAAATAACTAATGCATACCAGAATTTGTAACTAAGGACAAGAATGGTGAGTAAAAATAACCTCTTTCTATTTCTACTAATTTTTATACCAGTTTCCCTTGCTGCTAAGTTTTTTCACTGGGGAGACTTAATAGTTTTTATTACTGCTGGTTTGGCAATTTTACCCCTAGCAGCTTGGATGGGTACAGCAACGGAAGAAATTGCTGTAGTTGTGGGTCCATCATTAGGTGGGTTGTTAAACGCGACTTTTGGTAATGCGACTGAATTAATTATTGCGATTATTGCCCTCAGAGCTGGTTTAGTAAATGTGGTAAAGGCTAGTATCACAGGGTCAATTATTGGAAACTTATTGCTAGTGATGGGACTGGCAATGTTTTTAGGAGGTTTGCGTCGCAAGGAACAAACCTTTCAACCAATAGCAGCAAGGATGAATGCCGCAGTGATGAATTTAGCCGTGATTGCCATTCTTGTACCTACAGCAGTAGATGCAACTTCTGTGGGTATTGACGAACAAACTTTGCAGAATCTTTCCCTTGCAGTTGCAGTAGTTCTGATTCTGGTTTATGCCTTAACCCTGTTATTTTCCATGAAAACCCATTCTTATCTTTATGATGTAGGGGTAGCTGAGACTGAGGTTTTTGAATCTCATACTGCGACTAAACCAAATTTATGGTTATGGACTGGAGTTCTGTTAGCTTGTACTTTACTTGTAGCGATGGAGTCGGAATTATTAGTTGATGCTTTAGAAGTAGCTACATCCCAATTAGGATTAACAGCCTTATTTACTGGAGTAATCATCGTCCCTATCATTGGTAATGCTGCTGAACACACTACAGCCGTTAGCGTTGCCATCAAGGACAAAATGGATTTATCTTTATCCGTAGCTGTGGGTTCGAGTATGCAGATTGCTTTATTTGTGGCTCCTGTATTAGTAATTGCAGGTTATTTTTTCCATCAACCCATGGATTTAGATTTCAATCCTTTTGAATTAGTAGCGGTAGCAGTTTCTGTATTAATTGCTAATACCATTAGTTCTGATGGTAAATCCAACTGGTTGGAAGGAACTTTACTCCTAGCTACCTACGCTGTATTAGGATTTGCCTTTTACTTCCATCCCATAATCGATGGCATTGGTTAGTTTCATAACTTAATTTTTTAACCATATTGTTAAACCATAGGGAACCAGCAAGATATTTCTACT
>CBZS010000231.1 GCA_000613065.1 Richelia intracellularis
CTGGTGATTAATCCTGGAGAGATTGTCATTATGACAGGGCCATCTGGTTCTGGGAAAACAACATTATTGAGTCTGATTGGAGGTTTGCGCTCTGTACAACAAGGAAGCCTAAAATTTTTAGGTAGGGAGTTATTTGGAGCAAACCAAGCCGAACTCGTACAAATTCGCCGCAATATTGGTTTTATATTCCAAGCTCACAACTTATTAGGTTTTCTGAGTGCTAGACAAAATGTACAAATGGCTGTGGAATTGGAAGATACTATTTCCCAAATAGATGCTATTTCTAAGTCAAAAACTATGCTAGAAGCTGTGGGTTTAGGGCAAAGTGTTGATTTTTACCCAGACAATCTATCTGGAGGTCAAAAACAAAGAATAGCGATCGCTCGTGCTTTGGTAAATCATCCTTCACTAGTGTTAGCAGATGAACCTACAGCAGCGTTGGATAAACAGTCAGGACGTGATGTGGTGGAACTGATGCAAAGACTCGCTAAAGAGCAAGGGACATCGATTCTATTGGTAACCCATGATAATAGAATTTTGGATATTGCCGATCGCATAGTTGATATGGAAGATGGCTGTTTAGCCCGTAATTCCCAACGAGGAAATATAACTCATGCATCAGAAGCTAAGGACAATCACTCATATTCTTTATAAAACTTATCTGTAGTCAATACCAATCAAAATGGTCTAAATTCACTGCCATTGTCCTAGAACTCAACTTTAAAGTTGGGTTCTACCACCTAGAAATATATTTACTAAATTACTATCTGTAATTAATTGATGGGTTAAAGATTATTTAGTCTATTTTTAAAATTTTAATCATAATTTATTAGATGAAATAAATTTATAATTTTATATCCTAAATGCATTGTTTTTCTTGTTAGCAACATTACTAGGCTTATGATTAGTGCTAAAAGTTACGTTTGCTCCTTCATTAGTTTGTTATAATACTAATAATGGAGTTGGTTTAGCTTTTTGCTCCCAGTGCATATAAACTATTCTGCCCTGGATTGTTGGTTGCCAAGTATCTTCTTCTTCATCTGGACTAAGATATGTTTTTACACAATCAATGATGTGACTAATCGTAGCTGATGTGATTTGTGTAGGTAATTTCGTTAATTTAATTTGGATCCGGAATAAGACTCTCTTGTTTACATTATTCTTTGAGCCTGTTTCGTACTCTACATCGAAAATTGTATTGATATTTTTCCCCGAACTACTAGCAATACCAACTACACCTTCTTCCATCTGGGTGGCACGTAAAACTTGGGAGATTGTATCCTTGAGCTTGATCTTAATTTGATTAATAATGGCAAAATGAAATACTTCTTCGCTCATTCTCATTCTCAGGTATTCTAAATTAAATTACCGCGAATGTAGCAGGTCTGGATTAGTTTCCATTTTTCGAATAGTTTCGAGAGCTAGTTTTATTTTTTTCACTAGTTCTTTGGTTTTAAATTGCTCAAATTTAATGCGTTGTGTTAACTTTTTCACTTCAAACTTGTTATACAGAACCAAAGCAATGTTAATAATAGTTAACAGACCGGAAGTAGCAATCAAAACTTGAGGTGTAGAGCTGTTGCTAAAGTTTTCTCCCTAGGAAACCCGCGAAATATTACCCTGGGGAGATTGATCAAAAACAATGGAACTTGACACGGGTAGCACCCTATAGATATTAACTCCTAGGCTATAGGATGCCCAGATTTTGCATCAGAGCTAGCTATGTTGTGATTATTTTTCAGAGTTGTTGATTAAGATATTTTATCTTTTTTCTACTGGTATAAAAAAGATAAAATATGATTAATCCATAGGGATAGGGTTTTCTTATCCTGTTAATTTGAGCAGTCACAAATATCTTTGATTTGTAATTAATTCCCAGGATATAAATTCTAGAGCCTCAATTCAGGAATAAAGATTAATCATTTCTGCTTGTCATCTGAAGGTAAAAATTTCTTCTCCCCTACTCCATTTCGCCTCTTTTCTGCTCTAATACTTCAGCCATACTAGGCACAAGTTAAGGTAATTGCACTCCGTAAAAACCTAATTTCACTCACCTTATCAGGAATTTTAGCATTACTGAATTGGTGTTCTAGAGACTAGAGCAGGATATCCAAAGTAAAATAAAGCTTCAGATGGTAATTATTGTTGAAAACTCTATGTCTCGCCAGGAAAATGACAAAAAACAAACAACTGATACTAATTCGTCTGCCAAAATCTGGAAGAGCTTACGGGAGAATTTCAGTTTAATTGCGATCGCTTTGGTTCTAGCCTTCCTGATTCGCACATTTATTGCTGAACCTCGATATATTCCCTCAGATTCCATGGTGCCCACTTTACTCACTGGTGATCGCTTGGTTATAGAGAAAATTTCCTACCATTTCCATTCTCCCCAATTTGGTGACATTATTGTTTTCCAACCACCAGAAGAGTTACAAAACCGTGGCTACCAAAAAAATCAAGCTTTTATCAAACGGGTAATTGGTGAACCAGGAAATGTTGTGAGTATTAATACTGGTGAAGTTTTCTTAGATGGTAAGTCTTTACAAGAAGATTACATAGCTGAACCACCGAATCAACCATTCCCACCAGTCAAAGTTCCCCCAGATAATTTGTTTGTCATGGGAGATAATCGTAATGATAGTAACGACTCCCGTTATTGGGGCTTTTTACCCAAGCACAACGTTATTGGTCGAGCAGTATTCCGTTTCTGGCCTCTTGGTAGAATTGGATTTATTTAAACCTAGGAATAACCACAAGGGGTATTCTTAAAATCGCAGATAATACATTAACTGTGCGATCGCATGACTAGATAGATTTAACCTTTGCTGAAAATCTACCAAGTTCCGGTACAAGCCATCTGTAACCCGGTTGTCGATGATAGCTTGTGCCAAAACAGCATCAATGTAAGGAACCTGAAGTAAACTTTCTAATGTTGCAGCGTTGGGATTCACCACACAAGCCAAGCCTTCTGTGGTTTCGTCGTCATAATAACTAAAATTGAGAATTACTTCTAAAGGTTTCAGTCGATGAGCAGATATACTTAAAGCCGCAGCTACATCTTCAATACAATAAAATTTTACCCCTGTACGGGAAAGTTCTACTAAATTTCTTGCTTGATGGATTGATAACCCTGGTAAGCGCAGCCAATCATCGACTGTAGCTTGATTCGCATCAATTCGCACACCCAATTGTGCTGCGATCGCAATTTCTTCTCCAGATTGCAAGCGATAGTAGGGCTCGGAGCTTAATTTGTGACGTAGTCTTTGCAACCTGGGGTTAATACCAAACGATATCCAGTTTTGATTCATAAATACTAGTAAAAAAATGTGCAAAAAATGTGCAAATCACGAAATTTGTTCGAGTATTTGGCGACGCTTTTGCTCAAACTCATATTCAGAAATTAACCCTTCCTGACGCAAAGCATCTAATTCCCTCAGAGCCTCAGCTATGCTTACCACCGGATTCACACCTAGTGTTCCATTCGCTATCACTGATTTTCCCTCATTAAAATGGCGATTAAAACTATCTTCATCCTGAGTCAGATACCATACGCCCTCAATGGCACTGGCAACTTTTGGAATTGGAGTCCAAGACAATAGTACATATAGTAATCCCCATAGGGGTTGCCCCAAATAAAACTTATGCAACCCAGAAACTGTCAGCGTACCAGCAAATGCCAAAACAGCAGCAACACTGCGACTTTTATACTTGATTAACATAACGAAAGATACCGCAGAAGTTACAGTCAAATAGCAATATTAACAAAGTAATCACAAAAATTCAGTATTATTGCTTCCTTCGTCCTTCTGAAAGTTCATGATGACTAATTGCGAAAGTTTACCGATATATTGCGAAGTTTAAAGACTGGTTAACTTCAGTTAAATAGGGGTTCCAACAGAGAGTTTCATTTGATAGATTAATTATCAAGACACCAGAAAAGACACAACAAAACAAATAATCAAGGGCTAATGAAATTTAGGTGTCTCCCCTCAGTAGCCCGGCCAAGTACAAGCATAAACTAATCAAGTGGCAATTTCCCTACACGAAAAAAGGGAAGCCAAATCCCAAAGCGGAAAAACACAGACATGCTGACTTGGATAGAGATAATGTCCACCTAATTGTAAACTTCTCCATCTATTTCTTCTATTACTTACTTAACAATAAGAACAATTTGCTCACTAATGAATTTACCGAACCTGGTCGCTCTTGACCAGGTTTTCGAGTATTTATAGTAATCAAGAATTCTGAATATATAACCTATCCATTAATACCAATTTTTTATGAAGTCGCATAGAAGTAGTACCTATATATAAGGCTTTTACCCCATTAATTCTGTGCAGCTTCACATAAGAATGGTATAAGCATTCAGTTATTATAGGATGAACGCAATATTACCGGATGCAGAAGCCTTCGGTAGGGAGGAGAAAAGAGTTTACTTTGAGTGCAAGCTCGTTCCAAACATACAACCCTCTTCCCTCTTCCTTCTTCCTTGAGTTGATAAGGTTTGCGGCTACCATGGCTCGGTATACGTGTTCTTTTATTCTTTCTATCCCTTTTGAGCATCTATAACCATTACTGGTAGAACTTTTGCAATATTGTGGCTTAGGTGATTTATAAGAAAGAATTTACCAATGAAAGTAAGATGTAATGTTGATGAGTAAAAAAACACGGGCAAGTATTTTGGAGTATGCTAGACCCAGCAGAGGAACCCAAATCATTAACAAGATCACAAACAAATAGAAGACTTGCGGTTGCCAGCATCGAAAATGAATGGAGTAGAACGTCGGGGCTTTCAACCTGAAATGACGTTGAAATATTGCTAAGCTAGAGCAAGGTTAGCACAAATAGTATTCGGTTGGGGTAGAGAAAATATAGAGTTAGGGTTAGGGGAAAAAAGAACAGGGATAATCTGTGTGGGATTACAATCAGCCTTTAGCACAGCAAAGCCTTGCCAGGAGAAACAACCTCTTCTGTTGTGGCATTATCCCTGGGACAAATTGCAGAATCTGATTCTCAACAAGACCCAACATTTAAAACTTCCTTAGCCTATACCCGGTTAACAGCAACATCGGGACTAGAAAAACTCAAAGAACAGGGATTTACCCAGGAGCAATTGCCTTGCGCCAGTACAATGGCACAAGTATTGAATCGAATGGGCTATGGTCTTCGTAAA
>CBZS010000232.1 GCA_000613065.1 Richelia intracellularis
GCTACCCATTTTTTACTTTTTTTTCATGTCACTACTAAGGTTTTTTTGTCACATATTCTGGTAAGTTGTTCTAGGATATGGATATTTGACAAATTCTTCCTTGCATCCAATCACAAATAAACTTACCTTGACTCCCTGGTTTTTTAACTCATCTCAACCAAAATCAATTACTTCCACTCATACTCAAGCTTCATCCCTATTTCAAGTACGAGTGGCAATATCTTCTGATTTGCATGGTGTTTCCCAAATTATTGCTGAAAGTTTTCACTCCCGTCATGGAATGTGGGGATGGACTTTTCCCCTGTTGCGCTTGGGTATTTATGAAGATTTAAGGCATAGGTTAGTGTTACCCGATCCTCACCATATTTGTTTGGTGGCTGTAGACTCTATCGCGGGAATAAACCATGTGGTGGGGACGGTAGAAATGACAGTGCGTTTCAGTGATTCTTGGACACACATAGGTAAAAGCTTTCCTTATTTGTCTAATTTAGCGGTAAATCCCCAATATCGTCGCCAAGGTGCTGCATCTAAGTTGTTAAAGTCCTGTGAACAGGTGGCTCTCAGTTGGGGATTTCAAGAATTATATTTGCATGTATTGGAAAATAACCAACAAGCACAACGGCTTTATTTTAAATTAGGATATCGGATGTATAAAATAGAGTCACATTGGAACAAGTTTGTATTTTGGCAAACGCGGCAAATTTTACTACATAAACGTTTGTAACAATCTGTATAAAAATGGGGAAAGGGTAATACTAACTCCCAATCTTCCTAGCTTTTAGAAACCCTTAGGAGCAAGGTAAAGCAAACTAGGTAATTAAGAAATACTTATCAAGTCTAGGTACTGAAATACCTAACTGTCACGTTAATTTTATAAATTGGTATAAGATTGAAGTCCTTTGCCCAAATTTGCCAATTGTGACCCTGAGAAAATTAGTTACAGAGTCATCTAAAATCGAGAGTCTAAAATCGAAAATAGAATGTCAAGTTGGTACTAATTCACCCGGACGCAATTTAGACCACTTACCCTTCTCTTCTTTAAAGCTCAAACAACCAACAACGTCCCATTCCATTTCAATTACATCATTAGTAGGGCGAATATTCACATTGATAGAAGGCTCATTGGGTTCAAAATTTGGGTTTTCTGTTAAGTTGGGTTGTTGATGTTGCGTTTCAACCGCATGGTAAGTCATACAACGGTCTACATACTCACAATTAACGCAAATACACATAACTAAAGCAATCCTAGGGGACTTTAATTGTTAATCTAGCTTAAGTAGAAATTTTATTCACTAATTATTGAGTTTATTTTTATTACGCATGGAAGATTCGGTTATTTCGCGCCTTTCTCCTGGGAATTTTCCATTTGATTTGGGATTACTACCACAACCAGTTTATATGGTAGGTGGAGCAGTGCGGGACGCAATTTTAGGTAGAAGTAGGGAATATTTTGATATGGATTTTGTTTTACCAACTGATGCAATTCAGGTGGCACAGCAGATTGCTAAATATTATCAAGCTGGTTTTGTGATACTAGATCCAGAAAGAAAAATTGCCAGGGTGGTGTTCCCCGATGCTACGGTGGATTTTGCCCAACAGGAAGGAGATAATATTGAAACTGACCTCCATCGCCGAGATTTTACAGTGAACGCGATCGCTTATAATCCCCATACCCAAGAAATTATAGATCCTCTCCAGGGTTGCATGGATTTAACAGGTCAACTGTTAAGAATGATATCACCCCAGAACTTAGCCGATGACCCTTTGCGGTTCCTGCGTGCCTATCGCCAAGCTTCCCAATTAGATTTTACCATTGAACCCCATACCCAAACTACAATCCGCAGTCTTGCATCAAAAATTACCCAGGTAGCAGTGGAAAGGGTGAGGGTAGAATTAGGTTATCTCTTGGGTAGTCAGGCTGGTACACCTTGGTTGTACAGTGCTTGGTCAGATGGTTTGCTGACATCTTTTTTCCCCCATGCTACAGAAGAAAGTTTCTCTAAGTTAGCCCCAATTGATACAGCAGCTGAGAAATTAGCACAAACTTGGAAACCTTTAGGAAGGCAGCTTCAAGAATATATCCGGGATACAGTAAAAACGACTTGGTGGAGTGCTGCAAAATTAGCTTGTCTTGTACATCCACAACCGGAAACAGCAGCAAATGAATTGAATGCAATGACCTATAGTCGTGCAGAAATAAAGGCTGTGACTACTAGCCTGAGACTATTGCCGCAGTTAAAAGCCGGTCAAATGTCGTTGCGGGAAAAGTATTTCTTCTTTCGTGAAGCGGGTAAAGTCTTTCCCACCGTAGTGTTATTTGCCTTTGGTAATGGTTGTTTGGTTGAGGCTATCGCACCCGTAATCAGGCACTTCCTGAGCCCTGATGATCTGGTAGCTCATCCCACTGCTTTAGTCAGTGGGGAAGAAATTATGATATCACTAAATATTCCAGCATCTCCAATAATTGGTGAATTACTTACAGAAGTTGCTGTGGCTCAAGCAGAAGGTAGGGTTTCTACTACTGAGGAAGCGATCGCATGGGCAGAGCATTTGATAGAAGGACGTAGGGACAGATAGTCTTCCATACCTGTCAACTTAATGTGAGATTCTTAATAAAGATTTCCAGCCCCTGGCTAGAAATGATATTTTAAAAGGAGTTTATCTTACAGTTGACACCAATGATACGGTTCGCCCAAAAAAGGAGGCAGAAGAGAAAAAGAAAGAATGCAATGCAGGTGTCCCGACACTTACCAATATTACGTAAATATACTGGAATATAAGTGTAAATTGGAAACTATCCAGTAAAAATAACTGTCAAAATACTATAATCAACATCTTCTTGATTGGTATATGCACAAGAACCTTATCATCACCACTGTTACCATCTTATTGGTGACTCTTCCTGCACAAGCTGCAGATATCACCGCAACAGTAATACGAGTCACAGACGGTGATACCGTACAGGTAGGCAACCAACAAGGAAAAATCATCAAGGTGCGTTTGGGTTGCATTGATGCACCAGAGTTAGCACAGCAGCCATGGGGAAAACAGTCTAAAAATAGATTGCAGCAATTATTACCAGGTGTTCAATCTGTAGACCTACATTCCATTAATACAGATAAATATGATAGCTTGGTCGCAGAGGTTTATGTTAATAATCGCTCGGTAAATCTAAAAATGGTAGAAGAGCCAATGGCAGTAGTCTACCGGAAATATCTCAGTGGATGCAACAATACTGCCAATCAATTTTTACAGTCAGAAGCAAGGGGAAAAGAAAATAGTTTGGCTTTTTGGCATCAGTCTCATCCTGTTATGCTTCATATTGCCAGGAAGTCAAAATACACCCCACAACAAGAAATATCAAAACAACAACTGTGCCACCCAGCTTATCCTGATATTTGCTTCCCTACCAACGTTAAAGATTAAAATTGCTCTGATCTTACCTACAAACGATTTAAAATTTTATCACCAGATCCCTATAGATTAGATAGCGAACGCGATGGCATTGGTTGTGAGAAATAATCAGTATTATTTGTTATTTAATTGTCGCCTTGCTGCTGCTATGATCAGCCTTTGCTCCGCACGAGCGAGCGCTTTATGAGTCCTTTCCACTGCTTCTGGTTCCACGGAAATGGATGTAATTCCCCACTCTACTAACTTATCAATGATTTCTGGATATAGTGCCGGGGCTTGACCACAAATAGAACAAGGAATCCCCTCATCCTCAGCCATTTTAATTAGCTGGGATATCGCTTGCATTATCACAGGATGACAGCAATCGTATATTTTACTCTGAACCACCTGTTCCCTATCTATACCCAAAAGTAATTGAGTTAGGTCATTAGTACCAATGGAAATTCCCTCAACTCCAGCTTTGACATATTCTGAGAGTAAGAAAAGAACGCTGGGTACTTCTGCCATGATCCACAGTTGAAATTCTGGATGATGGGTTAAACCAGCCTCTTCCACTTTGTCTTGATAAAAAGTGAATTCTTCTACTGTGCGAATCAAGGGTAAAATTAAGCGAATATTATCATACCCGGCAGCTTGTAAGGTTCCTAGGGCTTGTATTTCTAACTCAAATAATTGTGAATTTTTCGAGTAACTAATTTGACTCTGCCTTGGTTCTACTGAAGATTGAATTGATGATAAATTATTTGATAAATCTTTGCTTTTTCCTTTATGAAAATTCTTTTGGAAGTATCGCCAATCTAAGGAACGATAAAATACTGGTCTAGGAGCAAAAGCACGGACAAATTCTAAAATTTTTAATTGCCAAGACTCTAACAATTGATCTCTGCGCCCTGCTTCTAACCAAGCTTGGGGATGCTGTCCCTCCAAGATACTCAAAGCCATCATTTCTGAGCGTAATAACCCTACCCCATCTACTGGGAAACCAGATACTTTATAAATGAGGCTACTTTGACTCAGGTTTACGAGTAGTTGAGTTGCAGTTATGGGAGAATAATTAGCTCGGCTGACATTATCTTGGGAATCATCTGGTAGATCATTTGCTTCTAATTTAACCTGATCAGGATTACGAATTTTCCATCCACTAGTTTCCAGTTGCTTAGTACCTGAGCTGAGGCGATAAACTTCTCCGCGATCGCCATCAATTAATAATTGTTCACCATTTTGGATCGTAATGGTGGCATCTTTAGCACCAACTATTGCGGGAATACCTAATTCCCTTGCCAAAATCGCTGCATGGCTAGTTAATCCTCCTTTCTCAGTAATAATACCCGAAATTTTTTGTATTTTAGGTAACCAGATACTATTAATTTCAGGTGCTATCAAAATTGACCCTGGGGGTGTATCCTGCGGTCTTTCTCCTGGATTCACGATCACACAAGCCGTAGCAGTTTCCCTTCCTGGAGCAGCTCCAACCCCTTGAATCATTGGGAAATTCGTATTAGCAACAGATTGAGCAGCTGCGATTTGGGTCAGATAGACTTGTGTTTCAGCATCAATATGACAAATTGTCCAGTCTACAGAAAAGTTTGCTCCCAATTTATCGACTAATTGATCGCCTGTATCAATTAGTCGTTGAATTTGTGATTCAGATAAAGCATATTGCTGTTGTTGAAGTGAATCTAGCAAATATGCCTGCAAGCAAGGCTTATCAACCTCTATTATGTTTTCAGTGGAAATATGCTGAGAGTTGTTACCATATTCAGCTAAACCGTAAGCTAAAATTTTATTACCTAGTTGCTGCTCTAAAACAGTATTAGTTCCTTTCTGAATACGGTAAATATCTGGTGAAATCTCTCCTTGGGTAAGAGGTATATTTAATCCCCAAGTAGCTTGAATCTCCCAGTCAGAACCATTACCATTTAGTAACCCACTTGCAATCGCGTTATAAACTGGCTGGACTAAAACAGCTAAATTAATTTGTTGCAGGTCAATTCCTACTCTTTGCCAATATAGTAAGCTACGAGCACGGAATAACTGACTCCAGATTGATTTTAAAGCTTGAGCGATCGCTTTTGGTTCGGGACGACAAAAAATTGATTGTAATAGTCCAGGGTGGTTTCCCAGTTCGTTTTTAAGACCAAGGACTACTAAGCTAGCTCGAAAAACAATTGTGCCATTATTCCATATTTTACACGCTTGTAGAATATGATTAATTAATTCTGGCGATACTTCTGCCGTTGAGATTTCCTGACGTAATTTTTGTGAAACTTGTTGTAATTGTCGCCAATTATCCACATCTAAATGAAGGGAGGAGTAGGGTAAATCAGCGACTAGAGCTTCAGAACTACTGAGATTTTCTAGAAATTCCCTAAAAATCTCGGCTGCAACCACAAAACCTGGTACAACAGAATATCCATCTTGCACTACCCTACTCAAGTGAAAGGCTTTCTCACCTACTTGAGTTCGGTCTTGTGCTTTAATTTGATTAAGCCAGTAGAGTTTATCCACTCAATTATTCGGAAAAAGGAACTAGTCAGGAGTAACAACGGTTCAAGGGACAAGAAATAGAGGAAAATATTAATCTAATCTAAAATCTTTTACCCTTTGCTATCCAAAGTTTAATACAGATTTTATCTACAATTTATTTACACAATATCTCTCCACAATGGACGTAGACAATTTGAGAAGAATGCAACCACTGAGCATCAAAAGCTCCCAAATGAGTTGTGGTTATCAGAGTTTGAAAACGGTCTTGGATCGTATCTAATAATTGGTTCTGTCTTGATAAATCTAATTCAGCCAATACATCATCTAATAGTAGCAGGGGAGGTTCACCCACTACCTCTTCAATCAGTTGTAATTCTGCTAGCTTCAGGGCTAATACTAAGGTTCGCTGTTGTCCTTGGGAACCATATTGCCGAGCAGGAGTTTGATTAATAGATAATTCTACTTCGTCCCGGTGAGGGCCTGCAAGGGTTGTACCTCTTTGTAACTCTGCAATATTACGTTGTTGCAGTCTGTCGAGAAAGGATTTTTGAACTGTTTCTGGAGAGTTCTGTTCTAGGGGAATATAAGAAGCATAATTAATTTGTAAGTCTTCTGTACTGCCACTAATGTCAGAGTGCCAACTTGCAGCAATGGGGGCTAATCTTTGAATAGCTCTTTCTCGTCTTCTAATTACCCTAGTACCAGCAGTAACTAATTGGGCATTCCAAATGGCTAATTCCTCTGTTTCCCCTGCATCATCTGCCTTCTGACAAGCTTTCAAGTAAGCATTGCGCTGGCGTAATACATGGTTGTATTGCTGTAAAATATAGGCATAAACTGGTTCCAGTTGAACGAGTAAAGTATCTAACCAGTGACGGCGACCATCAGGACTACCCCGAACTAAGTCTAAATCGAGGCTAGAAAATTGGACGGCGTTGATAATCCCTAAGAAATCCATTTGCCGACGCAGATTTTCTCCATTTATATTGACAGTGCGACGACCTTGACGACGTAGGGTTAAAGCAAGACTACTATTACCAATTTCTCTTTCTACCGTGCCATTAATTTGTGCGATCGCAGCCCCTCCTTGAATTAAATCACGATCCTTCCCCATACGGTGCGTTCGTAATGTCGCTAGCAATTCTACTGCTTCTAATAAGTTAGATTTTCCCTGGGCATTATTCCCCACCAAAATAGTTTTAGGTGCAGTAAATTCAACCCTCTGCTGGGTGTAATTACGAAAGTGTTTCAAATGTAAAGTTTGTAGATACATGGAAGGGAAGCAGAGGGAGCATGGGAATAGGAATAACCCTTGTGATTATTCAGAGGGAGAGGGAAGGAGTAGACGAACTATCAACTGAAAATTGTCAACCCGCCTTCTATAGATTCTTTTTACCCATCAAGCGTAAAAATAGTTTTTCT
>CBZS010000233.1 GCA_000613065.1 Richelia intracellularis
GTTAGTTGTTAGCTGTTAGTTGACGAACGACCCGGCGCCGCCGACAGGGGCAAGGTAAAGCGCAAGTGTTGACAGTTATGAATCCTTTGATTTTCCTTTATTCTCACATCTTTCCTAAGGCGATTGCGGTATTTTGTCCTCCAAATCCAAAACTCAAACAAAGTACATTTTTTACTTCTGCGTGACGGGCCGCGCTCGCTAAGTTTAAATCAAATTCTGGTTCTTTTAAACCTACACACGGCGGTAATATTTGTTGCTGCAAAGCCATGAGAGAAAATGCTATACCTAAAGCTCCTGATGCACCTAGGGTATGTCCTGTAGCTCCCTTGGTAGAACTTACGGCAACTCTATTGCTAAATATATTTTGTATAACAAGGCTCTCAATCCTATCATTTAATTGGGTCGCAGTACCGTGGGCATGAATGAAATCAATCTCTTCAGGTTTTAAATAGGAGCGTTGCAAACATTGTTGTACGGCTGCGAGCGCGCTTTTACCTTGAGGGTCTGGCGCATTACCATGATATGCATCTGCGGTCATTCCTCCACCCAATATTTGCCCATAAATTTTCGCTTTGCGTTCTCTGGCTAGTTCCCCAGATTCCAGAACAAATAGAGCCCCCCCTTCCCCCAGTACTAACCCTTCTCTGTACTTATCAAAGGGATAAGATCCTGTTTTTGCTAAAGCTCCCATTTGTTGAAAACCAGCAATCGTTAAGGGAGTAATCGGAGCTTCCACCGCACCAGCAATTACTCGTTGACATTGCCCAGATTGAATTAGATTCATGGCATGGATAATACACCATAAACCCGTAGCACAAGCAGTCATAGGAGACATTACCACCCCAGTAGCACCAATATTTCGAGCCACTGTTATCGCATTCATATGGGGTAAACTATCTAACCAATTCCCCAGATATGATGGGAATTGCTTAAGGGCAGCTAACTTGAACTCTTTCTTTAGCTCTCTCTTCCCGTAACTCTCCCAAGTCGCCTGATA
>CBZS010000234.1 GCA_000613065.1 Richelia intracellularis
TCACTAAAAACTGATGACATTTTTTCNGTCAATGCAGTGGCATTGGCTATACTCAAATTTTTTGAGCTTTTAATCTTGGTTTTGAAGATTTGAAACCCGTAGGCGCAAGTCTTCTTGTCAGAGATACCATTATTAGACTAACCCCTTCAGTTCGTTCAGATAGACCCTTTGCGTCCTTAGCATACTACTTAACTTCTTTAATAGTTAAATCTCCATTTTTGTGCCCCACGAGTGTTCCAGGAACTGGGGAAGATTGGGTGGCGTAGGGGAGTGCCAGGTGGGGGTATGAGTGTTTATTGGCCTTACTCAAGGTCTTGATGCCCCTACCTGGCACCACGGAATCTAGGGAAGCGTTCCCCAGTTGCGTCAACTTTTTTTGGCGATGCCCCTCCAGTACCCCTCCAAAGGGCGTTGGCGTAGCCTGCGCTTTGGCACGAAGTGCCCGTCGTTGGCGTTCGCACTTGAGAATCAAGACATACCCCACAATTGTGTACAAGAATCTGTAATTTTCACTACAAAATTAGATGAGCTTACCCTGGTTAACCAAAGCAGCTTTGTATGGAATACGGATAAATTTATGGAAGATTGAAATTATAAAACAACAGTTTTTGGATATATTCACTTGGGTCATATGCATCACAGATTATCAGGAGTTAGTAGATAGTATGCAAAACATCAGGAGGCATAAAGTTGGATTCTATTGGGGTTGTGGTAATTGGCAGAAATGAAGGCGATCGCTTAAAGAGTTGTCTCCAATCTGTAATGCAACCAGGTAATGTAGTTGTCTATGTTGATTCTGGATCTAGTGATGGTAGCGTTACCTTAGCTCGTTCTCTTGGTATAGCTGTGGTAGAACTAGACTTATCTATTCCTTTTACCGCTGCTCGAGCTATAAATGCCGGATGGGAGTATCTATTGTAACATCAACCTGATATTGAATTTGTGCAGTTTGTCGATGGAGATTGTTGGGTTGAGTCAGAATGGTGGGAAGCAGCTATTCAAGAGTTAATCAGCAATCCTTCAGTCGTGGTGGTATGCGGTCGCCGCCGGAAATAATTTCCCAAAGCATTAGTATACATTTTTTTCTGTAAAATAAAATACTATCAGGGGTCAAGCAAAATACTGTCTGTGGTGGTGATTCTATGATGCGGGTGACAGCCTTAAAAGCACTGGGTGGGTTTAATGCAAGCTTAATTGCTGGGGAAGAGCCAGAATTATGTGTGCGGTTACGTCAGGATGGGGGAACAATTTCCCGGATTGATGATGCCGATGGCGTTGCTGAATCAGGGGATAATTTCAGTAAATTTTCAACGATTTCTCAATGGTTTCAAACCCTAATTCATCCCGCATTTATGCAACGCCCGCAATTAATGTTAACCCTGCATCCGATGTTACAGGCTCTCCCTTGAAATTGACTACAACTGGACATGACTTTACCTGTCCAAATACAAACTGTTCCGGTATAGAATGATTTTTATTTGGGGTCATCCTTTAAACTGCTGAGATTCTTTTGCAATATACATACATTTTGGCAGTTTTAGACCCCTCTTTTTTCAATCTTGGTGAGAAATCCGGGATTAGTGCTACCGAAAGAGATATCGCTTCTTCACTGTTCGGTAATTGGGGCTTTTTGTAGTGTAGGTTGCAGTGATACTCTTTCTTTAGGATATTTTAACAAAGCAACTTTACTGATAGGCAGGAGGATGACCTATGGCTTTATTGA
>CBZS010000235.1 GCA_000613065.1 Richelia intracellularis
CTTTTGCCAAGTCTGATTCAGGTGATTACTCAAAGATGATACTAAACCAATACCAGTAACAAGAACCTCAGTCAATTTTCGATTTTAGATTTTGGAAGTGGGGAATTAATACTTACTCCCCATTTGCCTAGTTATTATTCACCAGGTTGTTTCAAATTTTCTGCACCTTTAGTTACTTTTGCAGATTCAATGCGATCACCTTGGTCAATTTTATTCACCGCAGCCATACCATCGGTAACATAACCAAAAACAGCATAGTTCCCGTTCAAAAAGCCCAGTTCTGCTAAAGAAAAGTAAAACTGAGAAGAAGCAGAGTCAGGCATTTGTGACCTAGCCATAGCGATCGCACCTACTGTATGAGGTAATTCGGGAGCCTTAGATATAGGTTTACTATAGATTGGCTCTGAATCTCCCTTTCCTTTTATTTCTAAAGGGATATATCTCACATTACCCGTTTTTGCATCGACATAACTACCAGTTCCCAACTGATTTACTGGAAACTTTGGATCTTTGCTTTGAGTATCTCCACCTTGTGCTACAAAGGGGTCTTGATTTGTTGTAGGTCCAATAACTCTATGGAAGGCTAGGCCATCATACACTCCTTTTTGGACTAAATCTACGAAATTACCAGCTGTGATTGGAGCATTAGTACCATCCACTTCAATCGTAATTGGTGAACCTTTTACCGTCATCACCACCGTGGCTTTGCCTTCTAATGTGGGTAAATTTTTCATGATAGACTTGCTTGCTTTTGTATTATCCGAAACAGGTGTTGCAGTTGTAGTTGTATCATCTGCATTTTTAGTAGTTTCTTCCGCTGTATTGGAAGATGTAGAAACATTAGAATCTGTTTGGGGTGTTGAGCACCCATTTAGCAACAAGACACTAACAATTATCAGTGCAACTAAAAATTTGGGGATTTCTAACCGCATCGCCAATTCCAGAAACAACCAAAGTATCTTAACCTTTATGGTGATTTTTAATTAGCATGATTAGCATCTGTATTTTTAACCCTGATAGGCGTAAAGGTACTGAAGTTAAACTAATACGTTGGTTTGTCAAGCTCGACAAACGTAAATAAATATTGCATATACTAACAATACCTGTTACATTAATTTACAGTTGTTGCATAAGTCCGGGATAAATTAGCGTTTGAAACCATTGAGAAATCGTTGAAAATTTAGTGAAATCATTCCCTGATTCAGCAACGTCTTATTTACACAAAGTGAACCAATTTATTTATATAGTTACTGGTCATAACACCAAGGTTTAACTCTCTTCTCCCAAAACAGCAAAAAATTACTCGGTCAAAGACCCACTATAGCTTTTTAGATAAAACTTTAGAAAAAAAATTTTTTTATGCTACGATTTCTATCAAGGAATAATCTAAAATGTATGGTTTGAACTAGCTACATAGATTAAGACCATGATAATGTAGGGGATGGTGTTTAATTCTCCAACCAGGATATTGAAGACTTTCTCTGTGGCAGCAGGCAAACCACTCAATTACAAATTCATAAAGAATAAGGTGCAATTAGTTTTGTGTAAATATTTCTATTAAACAAACTGAAACCTATAGAGAAACTAGATTGTTTAGGTTGATAGTTTTGAGAAAAAATTGGTTAACATCATTTTTGACCCATATTGTAGCTACAGGTAAAACACTATAGACTATAGCCAGCAATTTTTTTGTGTCCTATCCTATTTATTTACTTACGGAGGTATAGCTCATGTCTGTTCGGTTATATATAGGTAATTTGCCTAAAGAAGAAATAGAACGTCAAGATTTACAAGCAGTCTTTGCGGAAGAAGGTGACAGTGTTACTACTAAATTAATCAAAGATCGTAAGACAGGTAAATGTCGCGGATTT
>CBZS010000236.1 GCA_000613065.1 Richelia intracellularis
AAAGAAGGTAAAAAATCTAAAAAATCTCGTCGTAATAATTCACGGGATAATTCCTCCCATGGAGATTCTGATGCAATTCGTCCAGATCCCCGCTGGGCAACAGAATTGGAAAAGCTCAAAGAGATGTTGGCAGCACAAACAACAAATTAGTTGTTGACTTGGGAATATTAAAAATTAAAAATCTTCTGAAGATTTTTAATTTTTAATACCTGTGCTTCTACCTTTGTAAGTGAGTGTTAACATGTTTTGGCGTTGAATAAGTGGGGGATGAATTAGGGTTTGAAACCATTGATAAATCCTTGAAAATTTAGTGAAATCATCTCCTGATTCAGGAACGCCAATTTTTTATTTGTATTTGCAAGTAATCTTGCAGATAATTTCGGATTTCTTGGGAAAATTGCGAACGCTGATGGAATTTCTCGGTGCGAGTGGGTTTGCGCTCAGAATTTAACACCCAACCATAATCGCTACTTAAGCGCAGTTTATTCTGCCAATCGGATACAGAAACGATAAGTTGATTGGCAGGACTGTTGTCTATGTGTTGGATAGAAAAGACATAGTTGAATGTATTGTGTTTGCCGGGAGCCACTGTAGAAGGCTGACCATATTTTTCAGATAATTGTGAACGCGCATGATCGACTAAACCAGGATATTCTAAATCTTCGAGGGTTCTAACTGCCAGAGTCAGGGCAAAGTAGAACTTTTCTACCGGAATAAATTCTAATTGCATAAAAATTATTTTACTACTAGTGGTTACATACCAGAAATAGGTTGAAATATTTTCTGACTAATTGTGAAGAATCGCTGCAATTGGTTAATAGTTCAATAGAGTGACTTTAGGAAGATAGCTCAAAAAGATCAAAGGTTTATGAGGTTAAACAATGGGTAATCCAACCTTGTATCTTAAAAATATTCCTTGATAGCACCGATATATTTTTATACACAAAAATAATAATGTATGGTCATTCCAATTAATTCCTGTAGTAGGAGTAGGAAAGTTCCCTTGATATCTTAAAATTAGGTAGGAAGTGGCATGATCATCAGCCACACCCTACTCGGGCGTTGCATAAGTGCGGGATGATTTCACTAAATTTTCAAGGATTTATCAATGGTTTCAAACCCTAATTCATCCCGCACTTATGCAACGCCCCCTAGCCGCACTACCAGAATGAATTTTGGGAATTCTTACTCTAGTCAAGCTATATACTTCCTATTTGAAATAACTATAGTATTTGCTTGGCAATTGCTGCCTAGATTGAGTGCTTACTGAATTTATATTTTTAACTTGCAAGGAAGAATCATATTGTATCTGAAATAGAAAAACACAAAACCGCAATATTGCTAGCATATATTAACCTGAGTTCGGGTTAAGCAGATTGAGATAAAAAGCAGTCCATTTGAAAGCTAAACTTTTTAGGTTGGTGACAATAAGCTATTAATCCGCACAGCACATTAACACAGAAATTAACGGGACTTCGATGTCTAGAATGTTCTATCTGAGAAACGTTATTGAGTTGATCGTTAATTGTCTCAATGATCGAACGCTTACGTGACAAAAGTTTGTCATGAAGGAGCATCAACTTCTTTTTCATCTTGCGGCGTAGTTTGGCGAAAAATTCTATTCCAAATTATTTGAAAAGCTTGTCAGCAAGGGGTTATTGACCTGGTACTCCAGTTCTTCATCACTGATGTTGTACAGTTGTTGCAGCATAAGCATTTTGAACATGACTCTTGCATCTATGGTCTTTCGCCCAGCATTATTTTTTCTGGGTTTGTCATGCACTTGTTCTAAAATCGGACGAAATTCTGACCACGGCACCGTCTCGTCTAAGAGGATGTTTTAAAAGTCCAAGTGAGTTACAAATCATGCAAGTAGCCTGACCATGATACGTATCATTGCAATATAAATTAAAGTCTCAGAAATTTCAGGTAGCCTTTCATAGTCCTTACTTAATCTTCTACACCAATTGAGCCACCCGAAAGTTCGTTCTACAACCCAAGGTTTTGGTAAAAGGGTAAAACCCTTCTTTTCTAAAGGTCTGAGAACCACTTCCACAATCCAACTAAAAACATCAATCATCCAGTGGGCAAAATCTTCCCCCGATATCCTCCATGCATCCAGATAGTGTGCAGTCTTTTAACTTTATCTTTCATGTGATAAACCTGCCAGAACGTGCACGTTTAGTTTAGCGCCTGCACGTTCTGGCACACTTGCAGAAGTAACCAAGACTCGCAAAACTAGCCCTAACAAGTCAACCGTAATAAATCGCTTACGTCCATGTATTTGTTTTCCTGGGTCGAAACCAACATCCGTACAAATCATGGTTGCGGTTTTAACTGA
>CBZS010000237.1 GCA_000613065.1 Richelia intracellularis
GGTTTCAAACGCTAATTCATCCCGCACTTAATGACAACGCCGAATATTTTTAGAATTAAAGTTGTCAGCCGATTACAAATTCATCCTAGGGGTCCAAGGCTTAACTTAACGTGAAATTCTCACCCCGTATTGCTCCCACGCAGAGCATGGGAGCAATACGGGGTGAGAGTCTACTCTCCCAGGGTAAGCGCATCTCAAATTCTATTGACAAGCCGGTTGAGAGGTCTCATCATCATGTTGGGATAAACAAGCAGTAAGAACAGTCAGCATATAATTATTATCCATAGCGGCTGGATTAGATTTTTGGCGATTACTACGTTTCAAAGATTGCTCTAGGTTTAAAGCATTAAGAGCTATTCGCCGCAGAAGTGCTAAGTTTTGTGGAGCATGACCAGTACGGACACCACAAGCATCTTCAGAAAATGTGACATCTAAAGTCCAATGCAACCCATTTTCCACACCCCAATGAAGACGAATCACTTGTCCTAAGTTACAAGCATCACAATTTAAACTAGTTAGATAAAACTGAACTTCACGGGTTGTTTAATTCCAAAGATGTGGTACCCGCACAACCATGACAACCCATTTAAGACCAACCCAATTGTCTTGGTTATGCAAAGTTTGCAGTTGAGAAATAGGAGCACACCAAATTTGACGTTTTTCAGTACGATGATGATCTTTCTCTACCCGTTTATCATAACTATGGATAATACCTTTAAAGCCTTGAGATAACTGTTGCTCAAACCAATTTTTCACTTGTCCGTAAAGTGTAGGATGATTACCTTTGAGTGCTAAAACATAATCTGCTTTTGCATTCAAGATTTGGGATGCAATTGCTGTTTGCGTACCCATGGCATCAATGGTAATAATACATCCAGCCATGTCTAATAATTCCAATAATGCAGGGATTACTGTAACTTCATTCGATTTATCGTCTTGTTTTACTTGTCCTAAAACAAGACGATAAATCAATCGACCATGCACTAACTAGATGTAACGCTGATTTACCCTGTTCTCTATCATAGGAACCTTTGAGGGTCTTACCATCAATGGGAATTACCTGTGCTCCTGGGGCTTCAACTATTGATTCTACCCAACGTCGAAAGCATCCCTCAAATACTTTTGGGTTAATGGGTTCAAACACCCGTCGAAAGGTATCTCCACTTGGGATGCCCTCTGGTAAAGCTAAAAACTGCTCCAACCAGTCGTATTTACTCAATCCATAATTTTCCATGTCCTCCCATCCCTTACCTCCTGCAATCACTGATAGTATTCCAATGATTAAAATATCTGTTAAGAAATGGAAACGGGTTCTTTCTACAGGTGGGTTTTCTATCTCACTAAAAACTAATGACATTTTTTCTGTGAATGCAGTGGCATTGGCTATACTCAAATTTTTTGAGCTTTTAATCTTTGGTTTTGAAGATTTGAAACCCGTAGGCACAAGCCTTCTTGTCAGAGATACCATTACACTAACCCGTTCAGTTCAGATACACCCTTTGCGTCCTTCCCATACTACTTAACTTCTTTAATACTTAAATCTCCCCTACGCCACCGAATCTTCCCCAGTTGCGTCAACTTTTTTTGGCGATGCCCCTCCAGTACCGCCCCAAAGGGCGTTGGCGTTCGCACTTGACAATCAAGACATACCTCACAATTATGTACAACAATCTGTAATTTTAACTACAAAATTAGATGCGCTTACCCTGACCAGTGAGGGATATTATTCATCCCATGGCAAGGGAAGATTGGTTGGGCGCTTACCAACAAATTATAGGTGTGGAAAACGCCTTAAGGAGGATATCACAAAGGTTATTTACTCGTTCGCAAAAAGATTTGCCGTTGCATAATAGAGGGATGAATTGAGGTGTTATACTGTCCATTGTCCATACTGCAAGTCTACGAGGATTCGAAAAAATGGGAAACGTCGAGGTAAACAAAATCACATTTGTGTAAATTGCGAACGCCAATTTATAGATATCTATAATCCACCAAAAGGATACTCAAATGAGATCAAACAAGAATGCTTAAAAGCATAGGTTAATGACTCGGGATTTAGGGCTATTGAACGCCAAAAAGGAGTTCATCACACAACCATAATTAGTTGGGTAAAACAAGTTGGTGAAAAATTGCCAGATGCACCATCAATAGAGCATATCCCAGAAGTTGCAGAACTGGACGAATTAGAAACTTTCGTCGGTTCAAAAAAAACAAAATTTGGTTGTGGACAGCAGTAGACCATTTCCGCCAAGGAATTTTAGCTTGGGTACTGGGAGACCATAGTGCAGAAACCTTTCAACCTTTGTGGGATATTGTCTACCTCTGGAAGTGCTATTTTTATGTCACAGATGGATGGAAAGTTTACGCCAGTTTTGTTGAACCAGGAGACCATATTATTAGCAAAACATATATGACCAGAGTAGAAGGGGAAAACACACGTTTACGTCATTATCTCCCACGTCTACATCGAAAAACATTATGCTACTCTAAATCCGTAGATATGCTTCAGCACTCTATTCGATTGTGACTTCATTTCTTTAAGTATAGAAAAATACCTGTATTTGCTTGATTCATCCCGCAAATATGCAACGCCAAAGATTTTTCATTGAATCATGGAATTAATTAATTAAAGGAAAATGACCAGGATTTGGAAGCAGATTTCCTGGAATTTTTTCCAGAGTTATCGCTACATGTACATAATTGGTATTTAACACCCCAAGTCATGGGTGAATAATATAGTATTCACAAGTAAATTGCACAAACAACCATATATATCGAAGATAAGCATTATAAAAGGGTTATTTTATTAACCACTAAAACCTATGTTCAATTGCTATAGCTATAGGCATTAAGTTTAGTCAGTAGACTATAGGAGTTGCCATTGGCAAAACCTGACATAGCATATTGAGACATTAGTTAGGAAATTCTTGTTTGGCTAGAGAACTGTAAACTATCAACTATTAACAGGAAAACGTCTGACTGTTATATGAAATTA
This sequence comes from Richelia intracellularis, assembly GCA_000613065.1. Taxonomy (GTDB): domain Bacteria; phylum Cyanobacteriota; class Cyanobacteriia; order Cyanobacteriales; family Nostocaceae; genus Richelia; species Richelia intracellularis_B. The sequence continues at coordinate 2,996 of CBZS010000237.1, forward strand.
GCGTTAAACCCCTAATCCCCTACTTAGATAAACCGCAATGGTGGAAAAAATTAAGCCTAGTTACTCTGTTACTTGGACACAGAAAATTGCTGAAGTTCCTCAATCTGCTTGGGATCAATTGGCAATGCCTTTAAAGACTCCGTTTTTAGAGTGGGAGTGGCTGAATAACTTAGAAATTTCTGGTAGTGCGATCGCAAGAAATGGTTGGTTACCCAATCATTTAACCATATGGCGAGAGCAACAACTAATTGCTGCGGCTCCACTGTATATTAAGGGACATAGTTATGGTGAGTTTGTTTTTGATCATCAATGGGCTGACTTAGCAGAACGTTTAGGAATTAATTACTATCCCAAACTATTGGGAATGAGCCCTTTTACACCAGTAGAAGGCTATCGCTTTTTGATTGCACCGGGTGAAGATGAAGCAGAAATAACTGCAATGATGGTACATGAAATCGATCACTTCTGCATCAAACATCGATTAAGTAGTTGTCATTTTTTATTCGCCGATCCTCAATGGAAACCACTAATTGAAAATCAAGGTTTCACCCCTTGGTTACACCACAGCTATATCTGGGAGAATTTAGGATTTAACAACTTTGATGACTACCTGGCTGTATTTAATGCAAACCAACGTCGCAATATCAAACGGGAACGCAAAGCTGTTATCAAAGCAGGTTTACAACTGCAAAGCTTAACAGACGATCGCGTTACCAATTCCCTGTTAAAGTTAATGTATGATTTCTATGCCGAAACCTGTGATAAGTTTGGCTGGTGGGGTAGTAAGTATTTAACCAAAGGATTTTTTGAACTGTTACATGACTATCGTCATCGGGTTATGTTAGTAGCAGCTTACAGCGAACATGATGAGCGTCAACCCCTGGGAATGTCATTGTGCTTATACAAAGAAGATAGACTGTACGGACGTTATTGGGGAAGTTTTCAGGAAATCAATAATCTCCACTTTGATGCTTGTTACTATGCACCAATTGAATGGGCCATCACAAATAATATGCAACTATTCGATCCTGGTGCGGGGGGAAGACACAAAAAACGTCGGGGGTTCCCAGCTAAACCCAACCATAGCTTACATCGATTTTATAGCGAACGCTTACAGCATATTCTCTGTGCTTACATTGGTGAAGTGAATGAATTAGAGGAACGGGAAATAACAGGAATCAATGCAGAGTTACCCTTTAGCCAAAATTCCTAGGGTTTGTAATGTTTCCCCTAGCATTTTATCGCCTAGGAAGATTTATCCACCAACCTGGAAAAGAGCCAATGGGTTTTGGAGTAAGTAGTAGGGTGGACTAGCGGAGCGCGTAATCCAGTGAACAAAATAAACAAAAACTGGCTCAATAACCCGCGAGTTTGACACCAATGCCCACCCTACTACAATTACCCACCAATACCAGGGATTAAACGCTTAATAGCACGTCCTGCCACATCACCATACTTCAACTCTCCGCAAAGAATTTTACCCATGATCTGCGGTGCGGAGGGGCGTTTCACAGCCTTATAACCAATACCAGGGAAACGATAAAATGCTCCAGCAATCTTTTGTGCCCAAGCCATATCAGTGCCCCATTCTTGATTTATGGTATCTGTATATTGTTCCAGAGCATTGATATCTCCACCAACAGCTTGACTAATTGCATCTGCTGCTTTCACACCACTAAATATAGAAGGGCGAATCCCCTCTGCTGTGAATGGATCGACGACACAAGCCGCTTCTCCTGCTAAAATAGCGCGTTCGCAATGTAATTTTTGATTGCCATTCCACAAGCACAGAGCATGACCATACTGCTTACAACTATTTATATTTAAACCGAATTTATTACCATATTCCTCCAAAATATTTTTGAAATTTTGGGGCTCTCCACCAACAAAAGTACCAATACCAATAGAATATCCATCTGCTTTAGGAAAGTTCCAAAGATAGCCATTCTTAACCATGCCAAACTCAAAATGGGCAACATTACCATTTTCTACCTCAGCGGAAGCTTCCACTTCCAAGGCTCCGGCAAGACGACGTTTGCGTTCCTTAAAACCTAACCACTTTGCCATTGGTCCTTTAGCTCCATCGGCAGCGATTAAATAACGACCTGCAAAAGAACCATTGGCTGTGTTTACTTGCCAAGAGTCACCTTTAAATTCAATACCTTTAACTTCAGTATTATCTTTGAGCTCAGCCCCTTGTTTTTGAGCTTGTTCAATCAAGAATTTATCAAATACATCCCGTCGCACCATCCATACTGGCTCGGGGGTGTTCAATTTTGTTTCTACCGGATCACCCATTTTCCATGTACAAAGAATGGTATCAGCCTTAATGGAAATTGCTGGACTAAAGTCAAAGTCAAACCATTCAGCAATACTTGGGGAAACACCGCCACCACAGGGTTTATATCTAGGTAATGATTCTTTTTCTAAGACTAATACTGAATGTCCACGTTTTGCTAAATGATATGCAGCTGTTCCACCTGCTGGTCCAGCCCCGACGATGATACAATCGTACATATGCTTAAAGTTTTACTCCTCAGTCTGTTACAGTATTTACACACAAATAACAAATTATATCGAGTTAGATATCCGGTACCTGTTATTTTTGGGAAATTGAACTGTATTTTTTTTACTAATCCATAGTATTTATTCTGAATATTTTGTCCATATCCGTAATTATTCAGAGTGTCTTGATTATGAGATAACAAAAAACTGCTGTGAAGTCTCAATTCACAACAGTTTCTATTTATACAGATAGATTTTAACTTTCCAGAGCAAAATAAAACTAATTAAGATTCAACCCAAACTTTGATGTTGCTAGAGAAATAGCTAGACAGTTGTAATATCTTTGTCTTTTTCTGCCAATAATTCGTCTATTTTGCTAGTGTATTTATTCGTCAACTTTTGCAGATCATC
>CBZS010000238.1 GCA_000613065.1 Richelia intracellularis
GTCATGGTTTCCTGGGCTTGGAGTATGACTTTGAAAGGCTTATATCCTATCTTGAGTTTAAGTAAAACTGTTTACCAAAAAGGGATTTCTCTAACAAACAAAGCTATGAAACAAGTCGAGTCTAGATTACAGCGAAATCCACTGTTGCCCACATGGGATATCTTGATTCAACGACTTTAGCTGGTAATTTATTTTTCAAAAATCACCTAAGACAGGGATATCGTAAATAATTAGCCGGACTTAATATCATTTGT
>CBZS010000239.1 GCA_000613065.1 Richelia intracellularis
AAGCTCTATTTTAAGATTAGCTGTAGCATTAGATAGGCGAAAAATCGGTGCAATACATCAAGTCAAATGTGAATACAATCGGGATATCCAAGAATTATTACTGCGAGTCTTTCCACAAAAGATAGATGATGATTGTGCCCTGGAGTTGTGGAGTTTAGACTTCAAAAAGGATGTATTTGAAGCTGAATTTGGAGTTAAATTAGTCCCAACATTAGGATCTCCAGCTAAAATCTTCACCAGCTCATAAAAATCAAAATTTTCAGCTTTGGCTTTTAGTACAGATCGGTATTAACTGAATTTAGAAGTCATCTTCTTAGTTGATGGAGGGTGATTGCACAAGTTTCTTCTCCCTATTGATGCTC
>CBZS010000240.1 GCA_000613065.1 Richelia intracellularis
ACAAATCAATCATCCGACTCTTCTAACAAAGTCATTAAACGATCTAAAGCATGGGTGAGGTGAGTCAATTTTTGTAGAGATTCTTCTTGAGTATCGGCTAGAGTTTGTACAGCGTCACATAGGGCAATAATTTGATACCCTTGTTCTTGCAATTGTTTTCCTTGCTGCTCGCTATTCACGCTCAAAGTATCTACCCTGTCAGCTAAGCGCTCGATTGTTTCTGTTGTAGCCAGCACGGCCTCGCCAATCTGCTCTACAATAGATTCTAATCTACTGACTTTTACTTCCGCTCCAGCTAGCACCATTGTTTATAACCTCTATTTTAAGATTGCACTACGGTTTTGCCTATATTGAAATCAATAGGGACGCTACACAGTGTTACTATGGCAATTAGATAGGTTAGGTATATAGTGGAAATTTAAATACCTAGAACCCACTGCAACCAAAGCTCACGTTTGGTTGCAGCTAAAATAATTTGTCTACTTATACCCACTAAACAATTTACTTGTTGAAGTGGAGAGCTGTTCGCAAGTTAGGTCTTTGTAATATAAGACGGTTTGATTAATTACACAGAGAGCGACATAATTATTTTGCTTATTCTCCTATGGAATTTACATACGAGAATAGATTACAAATCCTATTACCTAGCTGACAAATGGTCCTAACACACCAATATTTAAA
>CBZS010000241.1 GCA_000613065.1 Richelia intracellularis
TTCTAAGGATAAGCGCCCTGCTTTACCTAGACGTGGTCTTAGGCCGCAATGGCCCAAGGGGTTTTGGAAGAAAAAGAAGAACAAGGGCAGACCCATTAAAATTTCCGTCCCATCTGACAACAAGAACGTTGTTTCCCATGGTTGAAAAAAAATATCGTCGTCTTGTTTATTGTCAGATGGAAAGGAATTTCAGCTTGTTTTGATGCTTTTTTGCCTCTTGCAACAATCCATATTTGGATTAACAAAATTAGATTAGTGGGATAGAGTTATGCAATTTTACAACTTGTATGACCAAGCTCCTGCTGATACAACTTGTGGGATTAATTGGCCAAAAAATATTATTATCCTGCTTCAACCACCTCATTCACCTGAACTTAATCCAATGAAAGGCTTTGAGACTTTCTCAAAAATCCTCTACAGAAACGAACTTTTCTCTTCTTTGCAAGACTTACGTGAACGCATACAAGAATTGTTCGAGCAACTTACATTTGAGGAGGTAATATCTATGTCCTCTTACAACTTTATTTTAGAAGCTCTTCTCTATGCAGCTTCATATTAGATTGCTATAAGTGCAAGATATTGAAAACTTAGGTTATTTATAAGAAAGAATTTACCAATGAAAGTAAGATGTAATGTTGATGAGTAAAAAAAACAAGGGCAAGTATTTTGGAGTATGCTAGACCCAGCAGAGAAAGCCAAATCATTAACAAGATCACAAACAAATAGAAGACTTGCGGTTAGCACCATCGAAAATGAATGGAGTAGAACGTCGTGGCTTTCAACCTGAGATGACGTTGAAATATTGCCAAGGTAAAGCAAGGTTAGCACAAACAGTATTCGGTTGGGGTAGAGGAAATATAGAGTTAGGGTTAGCGGAAAAAAGAACAGGGATAATCTGCGTGGGATTACAATCAGCCTTTAGCACAGCAAAGCCTTGCCAGGAGAAACAACCTCTTCTCTTGTGGCATTATCGCTGCGACAAATTGCAGAATTGGATTCTCAACAAGACCCAACATTTAAAACTTCCTTAGCCTATACCCGGTTAACAGCAACATCGGCACTAGAAAAACTCAAAGAACAGGGATTTAGGCAAGAGGAATTGCCTTGCGCCAGTACAATGGCACAAGTATTGAATCGAATGGGCTATGGTCTTCGTAAAGTAGTAAAAGTCAAACCTAAAAAAAAATTGTACAAACGGATGATATCTTCAACAACATCAAAGAATTTGAGCCGCAATCAACAAACAAGCCTCAAAGGTAGAAGACAATGACACCAGAACAAAAGCAGGATACCGAACTGATACAAATTAAAGTTGATAATGGTTCGGAAAGTATTGGAGTAAGAACTCAATAAAAAAAAACGGATGGTTGAAGTTTGTTGATCTCCTAAATATACCAATTCAATTGGTTTACTATCCTGCTTACCATAGTAAATACAATGCTATAGAGGGTTGTTGGGGTATTTTTGACCAGCATTGAAATGGGCGGCGAAGCTTGTT
>CBZS010000242.1 GCA_000613065.1 Richelia intracellularis
CCACCTCTTCCAATACCTATCTAAGTTGCACTTCCCGTCTTACTAAAAGAGTCGCATCCAAATGATATTACAGCAGATATATGGGCACAAATCACTTGATATAGGGTGGGAAATGGATGAATTTCTCCCACTAATATCAGAAGGTGATAATATGCCTGTTGAGTAAGAGGGGTTATATCATCTGATGGCTGGACGTTTTGAAGGACTGAGTCATTTGGAGTGGTCTTTGTTTGAGGATATTTTTCCGAAATCGCCAGAGAAACGTCAAGGAGGAATGCCACATTCTTCATTTCGTTATGTACTCAATACCTTACTGTACCTTACTGTATATATTGATAACCGGGTGTAGTTGGTGTGACGTTCCAAAAGGAGAAATATGGGCATCAAACAGCTCTGCACATCGATGGCTCAAACGTTGGCAGTTGGACAGGAAGTTAGACGTTTTACAACCACGAATATTGGGGATTGGACAAAAGAAAGGGTTAATCAACTGCAGTGATGGCAAGGTGGACGGGTCTTTTTCTCCCTGGGAAGGGCGGAGGTGATGGTGTTACTTACGGTGGGAAAGGAAAGGATATTTTAATACACACTCTTACTGAAGGCTCAGGAATGCCTCTATCCAATCGCACCACACCTGCCAATGGTAGTGAAAGAGATCAGGTCATACCACTTCTAGACAGTGTAAAGGTTAAGACCAACAAACGCGGTAGACCCCGTAAACCCCTGAAAGTTCTTGCTGCTGAGAAAGGCTAAGATTCTAAGGATAAGCGCGCTGCTTTTCCTAGACATGGTATTAAGCTGCAATGGCCCAAGCGGGTTTGGAAGAGAAAGAAGAACAAGGGCAGACCCATTCAAATTTCCGTCCCACGTTTTCAACAAGAACGTTGTTTCCCATGGTAAAAAAAAAATATCGTCGTCTTGTTTGTTGTCAGATGGGAAAGAATTTCAGCTTGTTTTGATGCTTTTTTGTCTCTTGCAACAATCTATATTTGGATTAACAAAATCATATTAGTGGGATAGATTCATCTGCTCTTCTGGAACCGTTCTTTATCAGGGAAGGGTTATATGATGCCTCAATGTCAAAATCCCTGAGAGAATAAAGATGGTAGAGCATTTTATTTATACCCAATATACTTAAGCCTGAAAACTTGAAAAAACTTAATAAATATACAAGGCTATACGTATTGAGGGACAATAACTCTAGTCATGACCATTAATCTTATGAATGCTTGACCTTTCATCAGGAAAGTAGGCTTGGGGAATGTAAATCTATTTTATAGTAGCTTTCGTCTCCCATTTTTTATTTAAAACTAGTTACTTTCTGAAAAGCTTTATTTATTTTTTTGAAGTTATGTTGACAAATCCTCAAACCCAAAAACTACCAACAGAATCACCCACACATTTGCCACCAGCTGATGCCAAAACTAGGGTTAGTCAGTTCATGCAAAGCCTACAAGATAAGATTGCTGAAGGCTTGGAGAAAGTAGATGGAGTAGCTAAATTTCAGGAAGATAGTTGGGAACGTCCAGAAGGTGGTGGTGGCCGTTCGCGGGTGATGCGGGAAGGTGCAGTATTTGAACAAGCTGGTGTCAATTTTTCTGAAGTTTGGGGTTCCCATTTACCAGCATCGATTTTAACCCAACGTCCTGAGGCTGCAGGACACGGATTTTATGCTACGGGGACTTCCATGGTGCTACATCCCCGCAATCCCTATGTACCCACGGTACATCTGAATTATCGTTATTTTGAAGCTGGTCCTGTCTGGTGGTTTGGTGGCGGTGCCGATTTGACACCATATTACCCTTTTGCAGAAGATGCAACCCACTTCCACAAAACTTTTAAACACGCTTGTGATCAGCACCACCCAGATTATTATCCAATATTTAAGCGTTGGTGCGATGAATACTTTTACTTGAGACACCGTCAGGAAACAAGAGGAATTGGTGGGTTATTTTTTGACTATCAAGATGCTCGTCAATTACCTTTATATCGTGGTCCCAATCAAAATGGGGAAGCTGCTAATCATAGCAATCAGTTGGGAACATTAGAACCCCGCACCTGGGAACAAATATTTGCCTTTATCGAAGATTGTGGTGATGCCTTGCTACCAGCATATGTTCCCATTGTTGAACGCCGAAATGGAATGGAATATGGCGATCGCCAGCGTGACTTCCAGCTTTATCGTCGAGGAAGATATGTGGAATTTAATTTAGTTTATGACCGAGGTACTATTTTTGGTCTACAAACTAACGGACGCACGGAATCTATTCTCATGTCCCTACCCCCATTAGTACGCTGGCAATACTGCTATGAGCCAGAAGCAAATACCCCCGAAGCTGAGTTGTATGAGACTTTCCTCAAACCTCAGGATTGGGTTAACTGGAAAGGAAGACATCAGTAATTAGTGTGATTTCTAATACTAAAAAATCCGTATATACTGAGATGTGACATTTAGTCCTGTAGCTTTTTATTCTCAAGCTACAGGGATAATTCATCCTCGCAAAAAGAACTCACTAATCATGGAAGTGTGGTTATTCAAATTACAAAAATAAATGCCACACTGCCGTGTAGAAAATATTTGAGTTCCGTGTATCCATACCAATTTAAGTTCTAGTCTTCAAACCAACCAGGGGAGGCAATTATGATTCAAATAGAACAAAAAAACCACATAACAGCCGATGGTACTAACATTGTTGTTTTAGCTCCTGCAGGTCGTTTGGATATCACCACAGCTTGGCAATTTCGTATCAAATTACAGGAATCAATTTCTAAAGTTACACCTAATTTAGTTGTAAGCCTTAGCCAAGTAAATTTTATTGATAGTTCTGGTTTAACGTCCTTAGTAGCTGGTATGCGAGATGCCGATAAAGCCAAGGCAAGTTTTCGCATTTGCAATGTGCATCCCGAAGCTAAACTTGTATTTGAAGTCACAATGATGGATAGCGTATTTGCCATCTTTGATACGGAAAAAGAGGCTTTAAATGGAGTTACATCTGCTGTTGCTAGTTAACTATTAAAGTTATGAGTGGCAAATACATATCGGTGTGGGCAACAATATAAAAGAAATTAGCCAAAACTTAACACTTAAAACTTAATATATTTCTATCTTTTTATAAGAGTAAGGTCCTTAAATGGCTCCCCAAGTAGCCTTTCCCGTATGTATATCTATACCCTTATCGGAAGTATTGAGTTCCTCAGAGTTTACTTCAAAACCAAGAACAACTTGAACTTGGGATCTAAGTAGGTAAAAGTGCAAATAACATTCGGTGGGGGGACAGCATTAAATTCGTAACTGTTAGCCCTTAAATATTTCGAACTTAAATTCAATATACAACCAGGTAATAATTCCAGTTTTTCAGTTGTTAAGCTATGAACTCGAGTGCGGTTACGACCAGCGTCAAACAGATTTTTGGCTGATTTCAACATATAATATTGAACAAAAAATGAATCTTGAGAATCTTTAGCTTGGGATATTCTCATAATCCTTTGCCTGTAAACCCGGTAGATATTAACTATACTTGCCTGTTCTACGAATAATGTCACATTTTTTACGTAAGCATACTGGTAAGTTCGTACCATGTTATTAAGAGAACATACCATACTGCCTCGACGTTCGCTTGTTCCTTATTCTCAAATTCGCCAGGCAGATATTTTTTTAATACTTTTAGTTGTGGTGAAAGCATTTATCCTGACTAATGATTTAGCCCCACCTATGTAAATTAGTATATATATCTAGATAATTTGGTGAGGTGTT
>CBZS010000243.1 GCA_000613065.1 Richelia intracellularis
AAAGGTAAAAGAAGGAACAATTACTTCATCTCCTGGTTGCATATTCAATAATAATGCAGCCATTTCCAAAGCATGGGTACAGGAAGTAGTTAGTAGTACTTTCTTAACTTGTAAAATATCTTCTAAGAGATTATGGCACCTCTTAGTAATAGATCCATCCCCAGAAAGATCCATATTTTCAATGGTTTCTTGGATGTATGTGAATTCTTTCCCCACAGTCAGTGGGCGATTGAAAGGAATAGCTGCTGACATTTATTTCTCCAATGGTAGTCCAATCAAACTAGTTCGATTTGTGAATCATCGCCAATCAGAAAACGTAACGCGTTAAGATGTTGCGGCGTAACCTGAAACTGATCCCCTTTTCCAATAACACTATCTTCTATATCTGCGTCGATTGATTACAATGATATCTGTAAGAACTGCGACAATAATAGACTAATTTTCATCCTAAAGATTAGCGCCAGTATCAATTAATGGGTTGCAAGCGGTTTTCTTTACCACCTCATAGTATCAACGCTTTAATAAATATTTATACATTAATAGTTACACTATTTTTTACTGGTAATAATTTTAGCTGGAATACCTAGGACAGTTGCTTTTGTTGGTACATTATTTAGAACTACTGCATTAGCACCAATCTTAGCCCGATCGCCGATGATAACATCACCCAAAATTTTCGCCCCAGCCCCAATATTGACGCGAGTTCCTAGTTTCGGTGCATCAAATGGGCGTTCTAGGTAGCGATTACCCAAAGTTACACCCTGGCGAATAATACAATCATCACCAATACTGCAATTTCCATGAATGATAATTGCCCCTTGATGTTCAATAATTACTCTGCGACCAAGTTTAACTGTATAAGGTAATTCAATGCCGTAGGTATTGCGGATTTTACGATATAAAGACCGGTAGAGAATACTAACAGGAACGCGGAGAATTTTGGGCTCTATTTTCATTCTCCATACACCAAAGCGGTGAACGGCAACTGCTCGAAATCCGGGCTTTGTCCAATCACGTCCATGGGCTATCCAGTCTTCTTTAATTTGTTCCAGAAGCCCAAAGGTATTGCCCGTTGCTAATGTAGGATGTGATATTAGGTCTTTTTGGGTGACCATAATCTGTTTCTAATGCTAAACGCTGAATTATGTCAAATCATGGAGTTGTATGATTGGGGTTGCATAAGTGCAGGATGAATTAGCGTTTGAAACCATTGAGAAATCGTTGAAAATTTAGTGAAATCATCCCCTTATTCAGCAACGCCGTATGATTAATCTATCTACATCTATTGTAGGGATTGAACAAATCCTTTGGCTATTACGCTATTACGGAGAAAGTCAGTCAGGAATTGTGGGGGCTCCACAGATTGTTGTCCCATAATTAACCAGCGTAATTTAGTCAAAGCAAAAGAAAAAGCAAAAGCAACATCAGCCATTACTGCATACAGCCAACCATGATTTTTGACAAAATACCGTCGTCGAGAATCAAACCAGTACTGCGGGCGACGTTTGCGTGGAGCTTTAGGGTCAGTAACTCCGGAACTTTGACCGACTAGGTGTACAACTCGGCTTTCTGGGACATAATAGCAACCCCAACCTGCTTTATTGGTTTGTAAACAAAAATCAGCCTCTTCATAGTACATAAAGTATCCTTCATCCATTAAACCGACCTGCTCAAAAACTTTACGACGTACAATCATGCTGGCTCCAGCGACCCAATCTACCTGGGTAATTTCTTGAGGAAGGGCAGGAGGAACGACAGCCCAACGTTCTTTGAACTTTTGACCAAATCGTAGATGTAAGCCTGCATTGAGTTCGCTGAGGATGGAATGAAAACGAAAAGCAGAAAATTGGGGAGTACCATCAGGATATTCTAGACGGCTACCAGCAATTCCTGCTTGGGGATTTTGCTCCATGAAGTCCACAAGCACTTTTAAAGCACCAGGACGAACAACAGTATCTGGATTGAGTAAAAGGATATAATCTGGTGGATTGGAAGAATTGAGAGCAGGATTGATTGCAGCATTATTTCCAAAAGCAAAGCCACCATTACAATCCAAAGGCATAAAAGATACCCAATCTTCCCAGCCTTCATTCTCAATAGCGGTTTGAATTGTTGCAACGGAATCGTCACCAGAAGCATTCTCGGTAACAATAACACGGGTTTCAGGGAGTGTTCGCACTTCGTCCACAATAGAATGTAAGCAGTCAATAGTTAGATCTGGTCTGCGATAGTTAACAATAACTATTAGAAATGAAAGTAGATTTTTTGGTTTAATTATATTAGACATTTACACAACTTATTTCCGGATGTTTCCTGTGTGAAATTGGATTTAGTATCCTCTAGCGTTTTTGGAGTAGATTGGACTGCTTAGTATATTCCTGGGAAGGTAATCCCGAACCTCGAAGATTCCAAAAAAAAGTCTTTTGGCTTTCCATAGTATTCCAAGAATTTATAAGTATCAGTTTCTAGTACATCCGCAACACATTCACGTGTTTTTGGATTCCATTGTGGTCTACTTTCAATTTTTTGGAAAAATAGTTCTCTTTTTATTCATATGCGAAAAGATTCTCGAACCAATTTCACTGTGTTACGGAAAATTGAGTATTTACGCAGTTTAGATAGAGTTTTATTTAGCACTTTCTTACCACTAAAGTGCCCGATGTGAAGATTGGTGTCAGCAAGGTGTTTATCTCGATTTACATCAAGAAACTCAAAGCACTTACGGATTCCTGCTGTAGAATTAGCCTTGAAATCTTCATAAAAAACGATATGGATACGCTCATCGGGAAAATCAGGTAAATATTCGTTAATTTGTTGCCAAGAATTAGAAGCATCAACTAGCCAATATCGGTTAACCCGCACCGCCATCTTAAAATCGGGCGTTGCTGAATCAGGGGATGATTTCACTAAATTCTCAACGATTTCTCAATGGTTTCAAACCCTAATTCATCCCGCACTTATGCAACGCCCACTTTTACTCCCAACCAAGGAAGTAGACACAGGATGAACCAATGTACTCTGCCATGACCTACTATAGCAATATCAGCTCTAAAACTAAGTGTGGTAGCTATAAGTTGAAGCTCATACCATAGTAACCCTAAATGATAGATTAATCCTGGGGCTTGACGTAGTGGGGTTGGAAGGTGTCTAATTTGAAAGTTTTTGTCATGCAAAAATTGAGCTTCTGCAATTGGAGAAGCGATCACATAACCTTGGGCATCCATAGCATCACATACTTCATAAAATTGACTTGAATAGGTAACTGCTACTTGTGACGGATCGTCCTCACCCTTCACCCAATGTTTGTAAGTTCCGATTATATCTCCCGGACCTGGCGCATATAAAAATCTTAGCTTTTTAGGCATTTTTGTAGAAAAATAAATTCTAATATTTTCATGATTTTAAATAACCCTTAAAACTCATTCTTAGAGCTGAAAACACCAGCATTTTGAGGTAAGATATCCGACCACCAATGAGATATTGGACTATCACTTACAACACGCTCAACTAATGCTATTTGTTGATTATTTAAATGTTTCCGCCAAGCACTAGCAATAACATTGGAATTAGATGTGCTGTTAGAAATTGATGCTTCTACTTCTTTCGTCCACGATAAATTACATTTTTCATATATTTGCTTGGATATTGTTAAAGTATCTGATACCAAATCTTCATAGATTATTCGCTTGTAATTAGACTTACCGTTACCGGCAGCATCAATAGTTTCACTTGCATAACGCCAGTACCACAGCTCAGATTGATCTACTTTCATCGCATTTATATCTCCAAAGAGTTTTGCCCAGTATGGATCTATATCAGCAATCTGTTTCAAACGTTTTGCATTAGCTTTTTTTACCTCGTTTGTGTCATTAATTTTTAGATATCTTTTCTGCCAGGAATTTAAGAATCCTCCAGGATGCCTGACAATGTGAATCACTGTAGTATTTGACCGGTTATTTAATACCCAATCAGCCCATGCTGGAGCTTGATTTAACTTCAGCACAGTAGATGCTTCCTCAAGTGCTTGTGAATTAGCAAACCACCAAGGTATGAGCCAATCTGGTTGGTTTAACTGAGGCATTACGGG
>CBZS010000244.1 GCA_000613065.1 Richelia intracellularis
AAAAAAGTGTCAGGGTCTGTTAGAGGATGTTTTAAAAGGCGGGAGGTGTGATAAAAAAGCTCACAAGCCATATGCTGAGAATTATAGAAAACAGCACCCCGTGAGCAAATGACTAAGAATTTTCCTAGCAATTTAACGTGGGAACACTGGGAGTTAATCCCAGAGCTGTTTCCAGAGCCAAAACCAGGTGTTCATCCACCTACAACATGTATGTACCCAGTAAGTAATAAACGCGATTTTATACGTACTGTGTCAAGGATGTACATGGCGGGCATTACCAGGAGATTTACCACCTCGGTCTACAGTCTATGGCTATTTCAGAAGATAGCGCAAAGACCGTAGTTGGCTTCAGGTTCATGACAAACTATATCAATGGGTTCGGGTAGCAGCCAGTCGAGAACCAAGTCCATGGGAAGCAGCCTTTGATAGCCAATCAGTTGAAACTGCAACCATGATTTGTACGGATGTTGGTTTCGACCCAGGAAAACAAATACATGGACGTAAGCAATTTATTACGGTTGACTTGTTAGGGCTAGTTTTGCGAGTCTTGGTTACTTCTGCAAGTCTGCCAGAAGGTGCAGGGGCTAAACTAAACGTGCACGTTCTGGCAGTTTTATCAAATGAAAGATAAAGTTAAAAGACTGCACACTATCTGGATGGAGGATATGGGGGGGAAGATTTTGCCCACTGTATAATCGATGTTTTTCGTTGGATTGTGGAAGTGGTTCTCAGACCCTTAGAAAAGAAGGGTTTTACCCTTTTACCAAAACCTTGGGTTGTAGAACTAACTTTTGGGTGGCTCAATTGGTGTAGAAGATTAAGTAAGGACTATGAAAGGCTAGCTGAAACTTCTGAAACTTTAATTTATATTGCAATGATACGTATCATGGTCAGGGAACTTGCATGATTTGTAACTCACTTAGATTTTGAAAAAATCCTCTTAGATAGATAACTGTTTTATGAAAAGAAATACCGTTAATACCCACATTCCGCAGGTTCGTTAGGAAAGAAGATAATATTTACGACAGGGAGCACCAAACAACTGTAGAATACAGCACCGCTGTTCACTGAGGTTGGAAATCTGTTTCAAAGAAGCCAACGTTAATAAATGAATTGACATGAAAAATTGAAACACCCAACCTAAAGTAGGAGTTGCAGTTGGTTTACCTAACTGATTTTGAATTGTTTGGGATCCTCGTTTTAGATATTGGGGTAATGCCCTCTGACCTAGGCTGTAAAGTAGCAAACACAAACCCATAATGATTGCCAAAGCAGCCACTCTTTTTCTTGAATTTAGAAACACAATGGAAGTAAAAAACAATGGGTCTTTGACAAACCAAAAACCACGTTCTGTAAATTCTTGTGCCTTATATTCACGTAAAACATCTTCGTTGCTAAGTTTGTCGGCATTAACAACATTGGTGGCAAGAATAAACCTGTCAGGCTGTTTTGTGGCAATGGTAATTGCAGTTTATTTGGGTACAATTTCGGCTTGAATATGGTAAATTAGGGTAGGTTGAGAATCCTTGCCAGGTCTACCACGTCCCCGGTGTTGGCCATCTTGAATAACTTCAATATTTGCATGCAAGTTGATGAAATGGCAACTGACTCTCAAATCATTTGGCTGCGTTGAATGGAT
Source organism: Richelia intracellularis (assembly GCA_000613065.1). Lineage (GTDB taxonomy): Bacteria > Cyanobacteriota > Cyanobacteriia > Cyanobacteriales > Nostocaceae > Richelia > Richelia intracellularis_B. The sequence goes on from CBZS010000244.1 coordinate 1,640, forward strand.
CTTCGGCACATGCAAATTCCTGTTGACACAATTTTCGTAGTTGGGATTGTGCTTGGGTATATTTTTTGGTCAGACGTTTGTTTTTCCAGTTGTTTTAAGTCAAATTCTTTACGAGCTTAACTTTCTATCACTAGCCACCGTTGTCGCACATCATCAGAATCATTAGAACAGGGGACAATACGATATCCTGGAATTTTACTTGGTACAAATGCATCAATACTGTTCTTTTCTAATAGTTTTTTTGCGGCAGTTAGGGTTGCAGTCACTCGATATACCCATCTGAATGAGACTATCATCTGCAAATTGTCTTAAGTGTAAAGGGCTGCATTCGCAACAAATAAAGCATCAATTTGCCATTGTTTGTGGAAATCTGCTATAAGTGTTCCAAACAAGCCAGAATCGACTTCACTCCCATCTGCAACTCTTAAATATAAAGGAATATCTCCATCACCACTCCACATCAAGTCAAGGATAAATTGTTTCAAATCTGGTCGGTGGTCTCTAGAATAATCATATGTAATTGTAATTAATCCTAATTGTGCTGATGCTTCATCATCAGTACCAGTACTAGTTCCATAATGCCCATGTACATGAAATTAACTTGAATCCAACTGGAAGCTGTCCATTTTCACTCCAAATCTATCTGCTGCTGATAGTGCGACTCGGATAAAAATTTCCGTTAATGCTGCATCATATAGTTTGTCTAAGACTCTGCCCAAAAAGCGTTCATCGTTCAAATGTTCTGGTTGTATTCCTTCTCCCAATAAATGTTTCGTTGCAATCCCTGAAAAGAACTTCTCAAATAAATATAGTGCGAGATGAATTAGCGTTTAAAATCATTTAGAAATCGTTGAAAACTTAGTGAAATCATCCCCTGATTCAGCAACGCCCAATTCCTCAGTCACATTCATGAAGGAGTCAACCGCAATCATCCATTGACTGCACAACAGGAAGAAGATAATCGAGAGCGTTCTCAAGTCAGAGCTAAGGTCGAACAGGTTTTTGGTCACTGGGTTAATGAAATGGGAGGCAAGTAAATGGGTTCCATTGGTAAGCAGTCAGTCAAGACGACTATTGGAGTGAAAAATTTAGTCTACAACTTCAAACGTTATGGATTTTGGGAGAATAAAAATCCTAAAGCTGTGGGATAATTGGGTCTAAATTGTCTCTGTTGAGCCAGATTTCAACTAGAAATCGTTCCGGTTGAGCTATTTTTTGCCCAACTTCACTTTCTTATAGTTCTTCTAACCCCCTCATATGACCTAAGATTTGATTAATCGACGTGCCCGTAGGTGATTTTGTCAACATTCTCGTGAGGGTAGCACCACCTAAAAGAAGAAATGAACGGCGATACATTGGGGAAGTGGGCATTGGTAAATTTTTTATATCGGGCGTGCTTAATTTAAGATGTTCCATACATATCCATCTGTAACTGTATAGAACCTATTTGGGATCTATTTACCAAGGTAAAAGTCCAATACCCATCTGGGTTTTATGGCTCTTACAGTCATTTATCATGATTTATCGCTTTCTTGAATTCCCATAGTTACTAGGTTGGTTAAAAGGGCTTTACTAAACCCTTGGCATTTCAATAAAAGATCCCAAATGGCTTCTATCGTAACTATTTATGGTTATAAATAATACATTATAGGAACAGAGTGTAGTCTTGCATTGAATCTGCAATGCAACGTGTTTCTTAACTATAGTAAAGAATTCAGGGCTGGAGGCAGACCCTCAACCACTGAGTTAGAAGACTCAAGCCTTGAAAATAAATTCGTTAGATTTGTTTCAAAGACTTGACCATGTTTGCTTTCACCTTAAGTTGACAATAGTGATAATTTTTGTGAATTGGTAAGTACATGGACAAAAATCTTGACAGTCATTGCGATCGCCCTAACCTTCCAAGTCGTGTATGTAATGAATTATGTGCGACTACTTATTAGTCTTTCCCTTCCCATTCACTCAATGTTCCCCGTAGGAGTAGAGTAGGAAATGAGTTTTCCCTATTCCGTATCCTATGGGTAAGAAATATAAATATGTCCTGTTTTACAAACCCTATGGCGTTCTTTGCCAATTCACTCAAGACAACCCTACTCGTACCACACTCAAAGACTATATTCCCATAACCAATCTTTATCCCGTTGGACGTTTAGATTGGGATAGCGAAGGTTTACTTTTACTTACCAATCATGGACAATTTCAACATCGTCTGTGTGACCCGAAATTTGCCCATCCACGGACTTATTGGGTACAAGTAGAACGAATTCCTACCGAAGGTGCTATTCACCAGCTAGAGAGGGGAATCAGCATAAAAAATTACCATACTAGGCCAGCAAAAGTAAAACTATTATCCACCCCTCCCAACATTGGCGATCGGAATCCTCCTATTCGCTTTCGCAAAACAGTACCTACCGCCTGGCTAGAAATGACTTTGACGGAGGGTAAAAACCGCCAAGTACGACGCATGACTGCTGCTGTAGGTTTTCCTACATTAAGATTAGTCAGGAAAAGTATAGTTAATTTACAATTAAATGATTTACAGCAAGGACAATGGCGTTATCTTATGGAGGAAGAAATAAGAGTATGCTATGACACTATATACTCAAGAAGCTCATAAAGTCATAGGTATTAATAATAATGGAAAAAATTACTTTCACCCAGTCTGTACTAAGATAAAGTCATCTCTTACCACTAGGTTGTCCTATTTTTAATAACATGTGTTTTTTTCATAACCATAAAAAATGAACGCTGAGGGCCATCAATAGTACTGACAACTTTTT
>CBZS010000245.1 GCA_000613065.1 Richelia intracellularis
ATCAGAAAAACTAGTTGTTATTTAAATCCAGGGTGCAGGAGTTGAACCTGCCTAGGGCGAATTATGAGTTCGCTGCCTCATCCGCTCGGCCAACCCTGGTCAGCTATTAATGTTAACATAAACTGGCGTGATTGTGTTAACAAAAACAAATTATCATAATTTTGTAACCTCAGATGATAGATACATTTATAGTTCAGATTAAGATTAATTAGTCTTGCAAGCAAAACTGGGAAGACTCATAGTAACAGGACTTTTGGTTAGAAAAATCTTAAGGAGAAACTGCTGAACGCGTAGCGTGCACGAAGCGCGTAACCTCTTTGGGTTTTGATAGTCAATTGCCAACAGGGAAATATCCTAACTATCTTGTTAACTGCTATGCCTGGTATTGCTTAAGGAGGTAGCGTTCGCAGCCCAGATATATTTATAACCCATAGAAGTATTTTTCCATAATGAGATTAGATTCCACCGTAATTCTAACTTTGACTTTGCTAACCCTGATGTTGAGTACTGGTTCTGTAAGTGCTTTTTGGGGTTTTACTTTAGGTAGTGCTGCACTTGAAGGTGTCAGTACTCCCGATTCTCGCCCCACAAATAAATTTGCTAACTCCAAGACAAACTCCTCCACTCCAGAAGGGGTAATTATGCTGAAGGAGAAGGAAATACTGAAAGCTGTCAAAGCCAGAATAGAAGGTAAAAATAAAAATGCTGCTAATAAGCGGCAAAACCGTGGGAACAGAAAAGGATCCAATGTAGAGCAAACTATTTCAGCCAAGAAGGAAGAAAAATTGCAGCCTGGTTTTCCTATTAAGGCAGAGAATGATGGAGTAAGCTTATCTGTCCAATCTGCTCGTTTTTCTGGGGGAGCTTTAGAACTACAGGTAAAAATTCACAATAAAAGTTCAGAAACAGCTCGTTTCCTCTATACTTTCCTAGATGTGATTGACGATAAAGGTAGAACTTTGAGTGCTAGTACGGAAGGATTACCTGCCGAATTACCACCACAAGGGCCTACTTATATAGGTAAAGTCATTATTCCTACAGCTTTGCTAGATGAAGTAAAAAAAATATCATTAACTTTAACAGATTATCCAGCTCAGAAACTACGTTTAGAAGTATCAGATATTCCGGTAGAAAAATAGGTAATATTTCTTATATCTGGGATATTTATGGTTGGAGGTAAATGTATCAGTATGTTTCATAGCAAATAATTGGGATATTCTCCGAAACTTGAGAATGGAGGTGTTGTTGCATATTTTGCATACAGTTATTTCCCAAATTCAATATTGAAACATGGTTTTTGGGTTTGATTTGGCGGTGATGGTTGTTAGTAACGTAAGTGGAACGGATGTGGGTCTGCGATTATTGTCAGTGTTATTACTGGTTGCGATTAACGCTTTTTTTGTCACGGCAGAATTTTCCATGGTGACAGTAAGGCGATCGCGTATTCATCAGTTAGTGGAAGCAGGTGATATTCAGGCAATCTCCGTTGAAGGTTTACAACGCAGCATTGACCGTCTGTTATCTACAACCCAATTAGGTATTACCTTATCAAGTTTGGCATTGGGATGGATTGGGGAAAGTACAATTGTGGGGTTGGTGGATAGCTCGCTTGAGTCTTGGTTTTTCCCTAATGGTACTAATTCCTTGATTGCCCATTCTGTATCTATTCCCATTACCTTTTTTTTAATTGCCTATTTACAGATAGTTCTGGGAGAATTATGCCCTAAATCTGTGGCAATGTTATATTCTGAACAATTGGCAAAATTTTTAGGACCCTCAGTAAAAGCGATCGTTCGTTTTTTCAGTCCATTTATCTGGATTCTGAATCAATCTACTCGCTGTCTCCTCAAATTTGTTGGTATAGAATATACAGGTCAAAGTTGGAAACCACCAGTCACACCAGAAGAATTACAACTAATTATTTCCACAGAAAGAGAATCTACCGGTTTACTTGCAGGGGAAAGGGAACTACTCAACAATATTTTTGAATTTGGAGAAGCGACGGTACAAGCCGTCATGGTTCCTCGTACAAGTATGTTTACTCTGCCAACCAATGTAAATTTGCAGACTTTCCTTCAAACTATGGCAGATACAGGCCATTCGAGTTATCCAGTCATTGGCGAATCACTGGATGATATTCACGGTATTCTCTACTTTCAAGATCTAGCAAAATTTTTGGCTGAAGGGAAATTGAGTATGGAAACAGAAATAAGGCAATGGATGCGTCCAGTTCGATTTGTCCCTGACAATACTCTGCTCAAAGACTTACTACCCACAATGCAGCAAGAGAAACCAACAATGGCAATCGTGGTAGATGAATTTGGTGGCACCTCTGGTTTGGTAACAATTCAAGATGTGATTGCTCAAATTATTGGCGAAACCGGGGATACAGACAGCAATGATGAAATTTTTGAATTATTAAACGAGCAAACATTTTTAGTACAAGCGCAAATTAACTTAGAAGAACTGAACGAAATTCTCAATCTAGATATACCTCTGAGGGATGAATATCAAACTTTGGGGGGATTTTTGCTATATCAACTACAAAAAATCCCTGATGTCGGTGAAGTTTGCCAATATCAAAACTTAGAATTCACAATACTTTCCCTCGATGGTTCTCGATTAAATCAAATTCAAATCAAGTATTTAGGAGACGGTTAATGACAATTGGATAAAATTAATTCTTCTCTTTGTCTCCTTCGCCTCCTGCTCTCTACCGAGCATAAGCAATGGGATCTGCAAGTCCCAACTCGGCAAAAGCAGCTAGTCTTAAACGGCAAGAATCACAAACGCCACAAGCTATATGACCACCAGCATAACAAGACCAGGTTAATTTCCAAGGCACACCCAGTTTATTACCTAATTGGATAATTCCGTTTTTTTTAGATTAATTAGAGGAGTATAAATCTGAATTGGATTTCCCTCTCGTCCTTGCTTTGTACCAAGGCTAAATACTTCTTGCATAGCTTGAATATAATCTAGACGACAATCTGGGTATCCAGAATAATCTAAGGCATTGACACCTATGTATATCCTTTCTGCGTTAATGCTTTCAGCGTATCCAAGGGCAAAACTTAAAAAAATGGTGTTGCGAGCAGGGACATATGTAACAGGAATTTTTTGTGCCATCTCATCCAAGGGACGTTCCTGGGGCACATCAATACTGTCATCCGTGAGGGCAGATCCGCCCCATAAACTTAAGTCAAATTGTACAACCTGATGCTCAACAACTCTTGCTGCATTAGCGACCGCTAATGCAGATTCTAATTCTTGACGGTGACGTTGCTGATAATCAAAGGAAATTGCATAGGCTTGACAACCATCTGCTAGTGCTTGGTAAACAACGGTGGTAGAATCTAATCCTCCAGATAACAAAATCACAGCTTTCATTAGCAAATTTAATTTAAATTTTATGAGTAATCAGTTTTAATTTAAATTTTATGAGTAAGCAGTCAGAGGTTACCTTAATTATATATAAGAAAATATACTATCTTGCATCTGTGATATAAAAATCAAAAGTTTAACCGTATGCATAGCAAATATACAGAATTTAGGGGACTCACAAAAATCTTTGAAATTCTTCATGAATAGAGCCTCTATGTTACCATCTGGATGGTTTTCAACGGCTCGTCAATGGAAACATATTATCCATGCTAACGCCCGTAGCGTCTCTATTTTTTGGTGGTTGAGGAGAAAATCATAGTGCAAGATAGCATTTCAATGTCAGAAACAAGTATCTATACACAGCGCAACCAAATACAACCAATTCGCATCGGCGTAATTGGTGTGGGCAATATGGGACAACACCATGCCCGTGTACTGAGCTTGATGAAAGACGTAGAATTGGTTGGTGTAGCAGATATTAATGTCGAGCGTGGTTTGGAAACTGCTAGCAGGTATAAAGTCAAATTTTTTGAGGATTATTGTGATTTACTAACCCATGTAGATGCAGTTTGTATAGCTGTCCCTACTCGACTGCACTATGCTGTAGGTATTAACTGTTTGCTAGCAGGAATCCATCTCCTAATTGAAAAACCGATCGCAGCAAGTATTTCTGAAGCAGAATCCCTGGTTAATGCTGCAGCTGAATCTGGATGTATTCTCCAGATAGGTCATATTGAGCGTTTTAGCCCTGCTTTTCAGGAATTAAGTAAAATTATTAAAACAGAAGAAGTATTGGCTCTAGAAGCCCATCGCATGAGTCCCTATAGCAATCGGGCAAATGATGTATCGGTGGTTCTAGATTTGATGATCCACGATATTGATTTACTCTTAGAATTAGCCGGAGCTCCTGTAGTTAAATTGACATCTGCCGGCAGTCGAGCATTAGAGTCTGGATGCCTGGACTATGTCAGTGCTACCTTGGGTTTTGCGAATGGCATTATTGCTACTCTCACCGCAAGTAAAGTCACCCATCGCAAAATTCGTAGTATTGTTGCCCATTGTAAAAGTTCATTTACAGAAGCAGATTTTCTCCAAAATGAAATTCTCATTCATCGTCATACAGCAGCTAATTCGATGAATAATTATAAAAAAGCACCCTATAAGCAAGATGAACTGATTGAAAAGGTATCTACTAGTAAAACCGATAAACTAGGCGCAGAATTGGAACACTTTGTTAATTGCGTTCGTGGAGGAAACCAGCCTTATGTTGGTGGTGAACAAGGTCTTAAGGCTTTAAGATTAGCCAGCTTGATTGAACAAATTGCTTTGGAAGATAGATCTTGGAATCTCCTGGATTGGCAATCTGATACAAAAAGAAATTCCTTGACGCCCATACTTTAAGAACAGAAATATTAGGAAGAACAATAAGTCCTAGCAAAGGGGTGAACATCCTTTTTCTTTGTGTTCGAAAGGATGTGAAAGCATTTATTCATAGATAGAAAGATGAAAAAAGAGTTTGCGGCGTTGCTGAATCAGGGCATGATTCCACTAAATTTTCAACGATTTCTCAATGGTTTCAAACCCTAATCCATCCCGCACTTATGCAACGCCAAAAACACATTTGCTTGGGTAAATGTACACAAATAGAGACTTTTGTGTAAAAATCAATCTTGACTTTGTTTAACTTTCGTCTAAATTTGGTCAAATGTGCTTAAGTTGTGATCGCTAAAGTAAAATATAGCATAGTTATACATACAGTTGACGTGCCCACACAAATCTGGTGGCACGCTTTTTTGTAAGATGAGCATATTTACTTTATAGAGCTAGGTAAAAACTAGGAGCTTTCATGACAGACCAACCATCTGCCGCTACCCCAATGAATACCGCAGCTATCCCCATGAATAGGGTACCAGCTGCGAATCCAATCAATGCTGCTACACCCAAGCACATGAATGGTGGCGGAGGTAAAAGTATTCTCAGTGTTGACTTAGGTAGAACCTCCACAAAAACTTGTGTCAGTCGTGATGCTCGTAATGTGACTTTTGTGCCATCCAACGTGAAACAAATGCCCATGGAACAGGTGCGAGGAGGGGTTTTTGAAGCCCGGGCAACAGACCCCTTAATGGATCTGTGGTTGGAGTATCAAGGTCATGGATATGCTGTTGGTCAATTAGCAGCAGATTTTGGAGCTAATCTCGGCGTAGGTCAATCCAAAGTTGAAGCTGCATTGATTAAGGTATTAGCATCTGCTGGCTACTTCAATCTGAAAGGAGATATTTCCGTTGTTCTGGGTTTACCTTATTTATCCCAAGAGCAGTTTGAAAAAGAAAAAGCTCAATTGATTAGTCAGTTGAGCGGTCCCCATGTAATGAATTTTCGCGGTGAATCCGTGGAAATAAACATCACCAAAGTTTGGGTAATGCCAGAAGGCTATGGTAGCTTGCTGTGGTGCGAAGCTCAGCCCAAAGAAGGGCCCGGTTGTGCTGATTTTACAAAGCTATCCGTAGCACTTGTGGACATAGGACATCAAACCATCGATTGTTTGATGGTTGATAACTTCCGTTTTGCCAGGGGGGCTTCCAAGAGCGAAGATTTTGGCATGAACAAGTTCTACGAACTAGTTGCAAAAGAAATTGAAGGAGCTGATAGCCAATCTCTAGCTTTAATTTCAGCTGTAAATCAACCCAAAGGCGATCGCTTTTATCGTCCGAGGGGTGCTAGCAAGCCTACAAATCTAGATGATTTTCTTCCCAACCTCACAGAAATGTTCTCTCGTGAAATTTGTGATCGCGTGTTAGCATGGCTACCAGAGCGAGTCACTGACGTGATTCTCACTGGAGGGGGTGGAGAATTTTTCTGGGAAGATGTACAACGTCTACTGAAAGAAGCAAAAATCAACGCCCACTTAGCTGCACCGTCCCGTCAAGCTAACGCTCTAGGACAATACATTTACGGAGAGGCACAGATCTCATCCAATCGTGCTGCTAGGTCTTAATACTAATGTTCCAATGGTCGAAAAAGGTAGTGAAATCGGTTACGTTTGAACCAGGGGTTGCAGACGAAAGTTTGTTGGCACTGGTTGAAAGCTACTTGGAAAAACAACCAGATAAAACTTTTAGCGACCTGTGTAAAGAGGCTCTATGGCAATCGTTATGTGTACTGGAGTCTGTCAAACCTAACCAGATAGCGGCAGTTAAATCAGGATCTGAACAAAAGATTGCTGAGTTGGAAAGTCAACTAGCTAACTTGGAAGAGCGTTTTTTTGCAAAAGAATCCCATCGCTTAGAAGCTATGGAACGACAAATGATGCAACTAAGCCAACAAGTTGCACAACTGGCAATTGCAGCGAACCAACAAACAGCTATTCAGTCTGTAAACTATACAGCACCTGCCTTGGATGTGGTACATAGTAATTCGACCCCTAATCATGTTAATGCTCCTCCTCCCCCGGCAGATGTTGATCCATTAATCAGCCGTCTTAGTCAGTTTCTGGAAGATTTCTAGATTCATCAGGGTGCTTTGCTATTAACATTAATCTAAATGCTCCTGATTAGGAATAACTAATCAGGAGCATTCATTTATAGAGCTAGTTGTTTCAATTTGAAAAAATAGACTCAGAGAATGTTGGGAAAAATTACTCACATCCCTTGTTTAACATTCACTACTTGTTATTTACAGATCTACCCGTTGTAAATGACTGCGGGGGTTGTATGTACGAATATCGCGGATTTTTTCATAATACTCCCGTTCTTGTGCAGAGAGATCTTTTGGAGGAGTGATCGCTACCTTAACAAATTGATCTCCTCTTTCTCCCTTTGGTTGGGGCCAACCCTTACCCCGCAAGCGTAAAGATTGTCCAGAACGAACTCCAGGTGGTAATTTCACATTCACACTGCCATCTGGTGTTGGCACATCAATAGCTGCTCCTAAAGTTGCTTCATCTGGGGTAATTGGTACTTCGCAAACCAAATTATCTCCTTCAAAGTGGAAAAAAGAATGGGGTTTGAGTTCCACCCTCAAATATAGATCACCCCTTTGTTTAGTCAAAGTATTAAAAATTCCTTTACCCTTCACTCGCAATTTACTACCAGTCTTTGCCCCTGCGGGTATGCGGACATCAATAATTTCTTGACCTACTCGTAGGGATTTTTGCACGCCATTAAAAGCTTCGGCAAAACTCAGGGAAATCACAGCCTCAGTATCTTGGGTGGTCGACGTTCCCACATCCTGGAAACCAAAATCACTAAAAGCACCAAAACCACCAGGAGTACCTGTGTTTGCACGATAACTGCTGTAGCTCTGCCTACCGGCACCAGGGCTAGGACCACCAAAGCGTCCTAACAATTCATTAATAAAATCATCAAAACTGCCATATTGACTGAAATCAAAGCCTCCCATGTCAACTCCAGCACCACCGGGGAAACCTTCTCCTGCTTGTTTCCAGTATTGACCAAATTGATCGTACTTTTTGCGCTTATCTACATCTGAGAGAACTTCGTAAGCCTCGCTCACTTCCTTAAAACGAGCTTCTGCCTGTTTATTACCAGGATTTACATCGGGGTGGTATTGACGGGCTAATTTGCGGAAGGCTTTTTTGATCTCTTCTGGACTGGCAGTCTTACTAACTCCCAAAATTGAGTAATAGTCTTTAAAGTCCGTTGCAGCCATCTACTAGTCTCCTGTCGCCAATTCCCTTGAAGTTTTTTATATGATTAACGGATTTATTGATTTTGTTTAGTGAATATATTGTCGAGCAATATAAGAATATGAATTCTAATTTTAAGTTAACAAACCATAATTAGACTAGAGTGCGGTTATTCTCACCCAAAGAGTGCAATTTCCGTACCTTGGCACCCTGAGTGGTAGTTGTTGCTTGGCGGACCCTGCCCCGCCAATAGGCTCAAGGGAACGTGGGAGTGTTGATATTTATTGGCTAAATCAAGGAGTGTGGGAAATAGTGAAAGGGTAAGAGATTTCACTTTTACCCTTTCACTATTTCCCACTGCTGATTCCCCCACTATCAACTTTAAACCCTTAAACCTTAGATAATTGTGCCATCGTGAATTACGGCATTTCTCAGGATTACGACAATGCCACTACGAATGTAAAAGCCTTGTTGTTCGCGATTAGCTTCTTGTACATTATCTTTGTTGATTATTTTAACATCGTTGCCGATGCGAGCATCTTTATCAATGATTGCCCGACGAATAATGGAATTTTTTCCAACACCGATGGGTACACTACCATTTGCTATGGTAGATTGACGCTCTGCAGGAGGCTGGTAAAAGTCGGAACCCATAATTAAGGTATCTTCTATTACACTATCTGCTTCTACCCGCGTTCGCACACCCAAAACCGAGTGGTGAATGCGGCAATTTTTGAGAATACAGCCTTCTCCCATCATTGATTCAGATATTTGGCAATCTAACATTTTGCTCGGAGGTAAATAACGAGCACGGGTATAGATTGGAGATTCTTCATCATAGAAGCTAAAGGGTGGTTGTGGTTGCTTGGTTAATGCCAAATTAGCGTTATAGAATGCTTCAATGGTTCCAATATCTTCCCAGTAATCATTAAATAGGTAGGCTTGGATGTTATATGTCTTAGATGCATCGGGAATGATCTCTTTACCAAAATCAGTACGTTCTAAAGATTCTTTCAATAAGGTCAATAAAACATCTTTTTTAAAGATGTAAATTCCCATAGAAGCAATATATGGCTCCCGTTGAGCTTGTTCTGGGCTTAATCCCAAAATGGTCGTATCTACAGCCATTTGTTTGAGGGCTTCCCCTTTGGGTTTTTCACTAAAATCGATCACCCTACCAGCATCATCGATTTTCATCAAACCAAAATCAGAAGCGCGTCGCTCATCAATGGGAAGTACAGATAAAGTTATATCAGCGTTAGTATCACGGTGACGTTGAACAAATTGCCTATAGTCCATGCGATAGAGATGATCGCCAGATAAAATTAGGTATTCGTCTACATCCCAACCTTCAAAAAGTTGAATATATTGACGGACTGCATCTGCTGTACCCTGAAACCAAGTCTGGCTTTCTGGAGTTTGTTGAGCTGCTAGGACTTCAACAAAACCTTCTGTAAAGCCGGAAAAGTTGTAAGTTCGGGAAATATGGCGATTGAGGGAAGCTGAGTTAAATTGTGTCAGAACATAAATTTTAAATATTTCCGAATTGATACAGTTACTCACAGGGATATCAATTAGGCGATATTTGCCTGCTACTGATACTGCTGGCTTTGCACGTATTTTTGTTAGGGGATAAAGGCGCGTACCTGCTCCACCACCGAGAATAATTGCTAAAACTTTTTTCACAAGAAAAACCCAGATGCCTTTCAACTCTCAAGTACAGTGTATGACTGTCTGGGACTACTGGTAAGGGGGGTAAGGAAAATTATATTGATTTACTATTACTGAAGTTTGCTTCTAGTAAATAACACAGACATTTTTACTCCCTAATGATTAAATGTCCTTCTTTATACTAGTTTGTTCTTAAATTACAGTTATTGGCTAGATTTCCTTTTTAGTTATTTTAGTTGACTAAGCTCAATTTACGGGACAGATTGAGGTACTTTACCCAAGTTTGCTCTGATAGTTGAGAAATGGAATTCAAAGAGATTGTGGCAGTAAATATCTTTTCGCCCTCAATAATATTATTGAGGGTAGTGTTCCGTAAGATAGCGATCGCATCAGGCTCTAAAGGACTATGTGTATGGATAAAAACTACAAAATTAGGGGTTTCCGGCTCTGGAGCATCTTTAATTGCCATTGCCAAGGAAGCGTCCAGTTTTTGATAATTCATAAGATTTTCCTATTAAGAAAGGGTAGGTTATATGCCTACCCTCTATCTACGCTATCAAATTTATTGTCATCAATTCAATTATCAATGGATAGGTTGTCCAAGGTATATAGTACTTTCGGGGTCAATAAGTTAGGCTCTTATTTAACCTTTTACCCCATGCCTAGGTTATTATTTTTGTGACTTTAATCTTACCTCAATAAAATCAAAAAGGTCTTATTTTATTGGGAGGGAGGATTTTCTTCAGAAGGCTGATCTTCATTGCAGGGAGGATTTTCTTCCAGGGATAGATTTGCCATGTCAATCATGCCAAAGCCCCATTTATTATCAAAAGTGTCTGGATCTTTCTCGGGAATCAAGGAATTTTTACGAAGTAGCTCTTTAATAGTTGGTGGATCTAGTTGGGGATTTTTCTCTAGTAGTAATGCTACTAATCCCGCAACAAATGGTGTTGCCATGCTTGTACCAGCCATAGCTACAAATTTGGAGTTTACCATCATCGATCGCGGAAAATTCGCATCACTAGAAAGCGCCGAAACAATCATTGATCCTGGTGCAGCCACATCGGGCTTTTGAAAGTCATTGCGTAAAGGACCTTCGCTACTAAACTCAGAGATGGTGTTCTCATCTAAACCAATTTGCCGCATATTACCATCAATATCTTGGTACTGAGCCTTAGTAGTATAAGCAGCTACTGTAATTGCGCTATTAGAAGCTCCAGGAGAACCAATTTTCACGGCATCTTTGACACTAATGCCGGTAAAGAAAACATTTCCTCCGGTATCATCCAAATTCCAAACATTTAGACGCACATCTTCATCACATACATTACGCACTCGTAACTGCCAAATGCCTCCAGCCACTGGTAATCCAAATCTATCTACCCCTAAACCACGAATTTGACATAAAAAGTTATGGTCTCCGTTAGCAGGATCGGCACTAGGAGTAACAATTTCTATTCTTCCATCTGGTAATTGGTATTCTTTGGAAGGATTACCATCTTTAATAATTCTCTGATAAGGGGTAACAAATCCGGCTGGACTACGGAGAGAAACTTCTAATTCTCCTTTGCCACAATACCAGCCATTTAGCCAAACTATACCTACTTTGTTCAAAGGTACATTGAAGCGCATGGTACGGCATTTCTGGGCGTTGACAATTCGTTCTGCGTGAATATTATCATTACCCTCGTTACCCGCAGCACAACAAACAATTCTTCCTGGTCCAGATTCTGCATCAATGATTTTTGATAAAGAGTCAGTACCATCGTGGCTGTCTGCGTGTCCACCCAAACTCAGGTTAACTACCGCAGGACGATCCATATCTTTGGCAACCCGGAAGATATAAGATACCCCATCAGCTATATGAGCATCTTGTAAGTCTGTTTTAACAATTACCAACTCTGCTTCTGTTGCTACACCAGGATATTCAGTATCTACCCCAGCCGCAGTGCCAGCAACGTGAGTTCCATGACCATTGACATCGCGGGAAATATTGAGTAGAGCACCTTGTACTTCTACACCATAATCCCCCTCTTTCACTCCGGAACCTGGTAAAGTTTGATCCCAAACTTGTAAAATCCGTCCTTCAAAAGCAGGGTGTTTGGGGTCAATACCAGTATCGATGATACCAACAATTACCCCTTTGCCAGTTAATCCAGTCTTATTCTTTAATTCTGGTAATTTCACCTTTGTTGCAGCCACATCCATACGAGCATGGAGTTTTCGGGATGGCTTAATCCGGTGGATAGCTGGATCTTCTGAGAGAAAATCTAAACTTTCTATGGGTATCAACGCTGTTCTGACAGCACCCCGTTCCTGGTTAATCTTGATACCATATTGTGAGAAGTGACTAAGGTCAGCATCCTCGTCACAGTAGATAAAAACTACACTACGGGTTGCTTTAACATTACTGGTAGCAGAAACAATACCTAGCGAGCGCTGATGGGTTGTTAAACCTTCCTGTCCTTCTCTTTCGTAGTTTTCAAATGCCAACAATAAGCCAGGAGAAAGTTTATCGTGTCTCATGCTTCACCTCTGATGATTTTTTATGCTGCCAGATTTTAGCAGGATAATTTCCAGATGTAATTTTTTTTGCTCGAAATTTTAAATACAACTAGTAAATATACAATTCCTGAGACTGAGTAAATATGGGGTATAAAAAATGAGACGAGCTCTATTTTGCTAATGATGGCTTCGGTTACAAGGCTGTAATATTAAGCAATAATTAGTCATCTGTTTCCGGAATTAGCTAATGTAGAAGTGTGGATATGAAAAATGTATATTGATAGTAGCTTCTTATAAAGTAGGCTAATTATTTTGATTGAAGATGCCTGTGTTTTCATGGCTACTGTTAGAACTTCATCTATTTAGGGAGATTGGATTTATGACTGTACTAGAAACTGTCTGGGTTACTTTAACTCTCACTAAGCAAGGCACAGAGGTGTTAGTTCAGTCCTCTATGGTATAATAAAGACAAATTCCTCTGTGAAACCTTGTGCCAATTTATCAGCGCACATTGAGGAATCATAACCAATTTAAATTGTTTGGGCTGGAGTGATTTTTTTGCTCGCAGTTTTTAGCCCTATGCAAAACAAGGTTTTGTGGTAGCTAGGGTTGCGAACGCCCACCGCCATAATCATTTGGATGCGACTCTTTTAGTAAGACGGGAAGTGGAACTTAGACAGGTATTGGAAGAGGTGGAGGCGTAGTAGAACAACGAGCTTTGAGAACTTGCTTCATCAAAGGAATACCACTAGAGTACAAAGCCAAGTTATTGTGTTTATGTTCTTGTTGTAGATGAAACTGCCAATACTCATCCCAATCGCCACTGATGTATAAAGAACTTAGGGGTAAAACAGCCTCACCACCGCTCATGGTCCATCTAGCCCCAGTGATATCCATCCTGTCTTTTATCAGGTGGCGACAAGCACCCTCAATCTCCCCCGTGGCGATGGATAATCCAGCTTTTAAGTAATCGTGAGATTTGAGGTATTTAGCATTGTTAAGTAAATATCTAGCACAGGTATCCACGGGTTTACGTTCTTGGGGGGTGAGTTTGGGTAAAGTCGCACTCCGGCGCATACCTGGGGCAACTGAACTTGATTTACCTTCAAGGATAAGCTGTAAACGTTTGCTCTCCCAAGGTTCTGCCTGTGTTGAAGTCTGATAATAAAAGACAAATGCACCTTTCCACAAATACTCAATCACATGGATAATATCCCTGTCTTATTCCATGAGAGAAAATATTGCTGTGCTGGTAGATTAAACTCCCCATCCAAAGGAAATAGGGTATTTATCTTTCTTCCTCCATAACAAATTCTATTGGCGATTACTGTGCCAAATAATGTGGTCAATTTCCGCGACAATTTTTTCTTGTGTGTTCTGTTTACTGAGTCTGTGCCTGCACAATCTCCCTCTATCTGTTCTTGACTGCGTTTATCAAAATATCTTTGTTTGTAACAACCGTCTAAATAGTTCCTATCCATTCTCAAGTAACTTACTCTCGATCTGGGAGTGTTCTAACCCACAAATGCTGTCTGAGTCTAACCAAGTAACTATCTGTTCAAATAGTTCTCGTGCTTGTGACCAAAACATACCTTGATTTGATGTAGATCCTTGCATAGGTTGTGGAACTGTTCGTGTTTTTTCACTTTTTACAAGCCAATTCCATCAAGTACATTTTTGGCTGTCAATATTACTGTGGTTGACTTGTCATTTATTATTTTTATATAATACTCCGTACTACCAAAAGAGTCGCACCCTAATTAAAACAAACTTTGGAGGTTTATCGTTTGAGGAATTGAGCAATTCTTTAAAGATTGCAAAAGAGGTGGTTATAACCTGGAAGATGCCCAAGTCAATGAAACTCCTTTTTTAGCCTTAGTATTACTGATTGTAATTGCGTATAGTTTAGGGGCAATGCACTGTCAACAGATGTAAAGATTAAGTATTTAAACTTCTGTCGGACGTATTAAACAGCAGGAAGACAAATACCCACGCCAGAGTCATCTTAGCTTCGCCCTTTACGGGCAAAGATGGATATATGGTATGGAATCATGGGCTGATTTAGATCTAGGCTTCATTACCCTCAAACCCCAGAGAATACTCAATTTTCAGCTTTCTTGATAACTCAACCAACGAAATAATTAGCCAAAACCTGGTAAAACTTTTTCTAGCAATTTTTCTATAGCATCATAAGTAGTATGCCTAGGATCAATTCCTGTACCACCATTAAAAATGACCACATCTATATCTGCTATTTTTCCTATCCATTCGAGTTTCTGCTGAATTCATCCTGGCTCATCAGGTAAAATTTCAGGCGTTGCATAAGTGCGGGATGAATTAGCGTTTGAAATCATTGAGAAATCGTTGAAAATTTAGTGAAATCATCCCGCACTTATGCAAAGCCAAATTTCATACTCTTTAACTATATGATTGGCATTACTAACCAATTGCTGAATCACTTGACCACTTTTATCTGTTTCTATGGTTCTAATATCACTAACAGTGATCACAGCACAATTAATCTTGATTTTTGATAGATCTGGATGGGGAAGTTTAGACATAGCGTTGGAATTTTTGATCTTAGATGGGAAGGTTATTAAGGTGAAGGTTAAATATTTGTTGCTCCCTTGCTCCCTTGCTCCCCTCCCCTTTCCTCTAAGATTTACTTAATCCCAAACCATTTTCTTCCGCATATCGTTCCATAAAGCGCATGAAACGCTCCCACTCTTCAGCAGACTTCATTAAATAAATCGCTTCGATGATTTCTGGTTTACCGTTGATGAATTTACCCTTAACTTCACGGGTAATAATTTCTCCTTCTTCATCAACCATATACATCCCAGTTATTTCTTCAGTGCTATTGCTATCTAAAGCCTTAGGATTTTGAAAAATAAATGTTGCTGTACCAGTATCACCACTACGCGATCGCGTTAAACGCACATCTGCAACTACTGGTTCGTCAACACCTCTAGAAAATTGAATTTTTGCCATGATGAAGAATCTTAAAGTTTTGTAATGGTTAAACTAGCATTCTCTCATCATTTAGTCCTGAATGACTAATCTAGATATATTTTTACTTATGTGTTGTGTTCTTTTTCAAGTATAAAAGTTACAGTACCATCAATAGTAATACACACTTCCATCATTGCCCCTAACTTACCAGTTTCTACCCGTAAACCACTAATACGTAATTTTCGATAAAACTGTTATATAAAATTTCTGCTGTTTCAGGGCTCCCAGAGCCTTGAAAGGAAGGACGGCGGCCTTTGCGACAATCCCCATAGAGACTGAACTGACTAACCACTAGTAATTTACCTTATATATCTTATATAGATTTTTGCCAGCGATTATTTTATTCTGACTCTGAGAATAGCCGGAATTCTAAGCATTTGCGTGCCATCCAGTCTAGTTCATTTTCAGTATCCCTATCAGAGAGACCAACGAGTAAATTTAGTCCTCGCCCAATTTTCCCAACAATTTCACCCCTTACGATAACTTGTGATGATTTTACTCTTTGGATGACTACAGGCATAATTTAGGTAAGGAGCAGGGGAATAGATGTACAAGGAGAAGAAACTCTCATGCCAAGGCTGAGCCTTTGTATATATAGTATGAGGGGTTTGCCTCCAAATTGAGGCAGCTCCTCCAACCTTGTGTTCCTTGACTCTGGCAAGGAACACAAGGTTGCGTTATATGTTTTGTGTTAACTTTTACCTTTAAAAAAGAAATAAAGTCAACAGTCTGGATAAGGTGCCAAAGCGAGGATATTGACTATCAACTATCGACTGTCATTACTAATTTAATACTGTTTACACTATTTCCCAAATCCTTACCCGCGATTTACAGAAGGAAGACAAACACAGTTTTCGAGTTGTTCTAACAAATAATTATAGTATAAATCTTTACATATTAACACCAACTGATTTTTCTTGTCCCCTTTGCACTCATCATCATCTAGGGTAAAAAGCTTACCACAGAGGTGAGAAATGTGACGTTTGGGACTTTCATCAAACCAGATGATTCCTTTGGCGCGGAAGATGTTTTCTGGTAATTGATTATCTAAGAAGTACTGAAATTTTCTAATAGACAATGGTGTATCGCTCTCGAAAGAGATGGAAGTAAAACCATCATTTTCTAAATGGTGGGAATGCTCGTGATGATGATGTTCCTCATGGTGGTCATGATTTTCATGATTAGATTCTGAATGATCATGCTCATGATGGTGATTGTGATGTTCGTGAGTATGAGCTTCTTCTTGATCAAAATACTTATCTGACTTAAATAAACCCACACTCAAAATTAAAGGTAGGGGTAGTTGAGAATTGGTAGTGCGAAGAATCCTTGCACCTTCTTTAATATCCCTAATTTTCATTTCCAAAGAGTCTAAACCTGCTTCATCTACCAAATCAACATTGTTCAGAACAATCACGACTCCATAGGCAATTTGACTGTATGCAGCTTGGGAATTAAATAAATTTAAACTATAGTTTGCTCCATCTACAACGGTAACAATGGAATCGAGACGGGTTAAATCCCGTAATTCTGTACGTAGAAATGTTAATGCAACAGGTAAAGGATCGGCTAACCCTGTGATTTGTACCACTAAATAGTCAAGATTTTTTTGGCGTTCTAAAACTTGATAAACAGCATCCACCAAATCGTTGTTAATCGTGCAACAGATACAACCATTATTAAGTTCCACCATATTTTCATCAGTGGAAACAATTAACTCATTATCAATACCAATTTCGCCAAATTCATTAACTAAAACAGCTGTCTTTAAACCTTGCTGATTACTAAGAATATGATTTAATAAAGTCGTCTTGCCAGTACCGAGGAATCCAGTAATAATTGTCACTGGTAATCCCTGTTTCGGCGCGTCCATATAATGGGAAGAGGAAGTAACTGCTGATTGCATGGTACTGCTATCAAAAAATCAAAAGTTATGAAGTGTGGCGCAAAAAGTCCATAAAACTCTAGCATAGATTATGCTGGTATTTAATTCCAGCAGCTTAAACCTATTATTAATTAATCTCTTGAGTTGAGAATTACGTTGTTATGACCCTGACAGTTTATAATACCCTCACGCGTCGCCAAGAACCTTTCACAACAATCGAAGCAGGAAAAGTTAAGATGTATAGCTGCGGCGTGACGGTTTACGATTACTGCCATTTGGGTCACGCTCGTTCTTATATTGTGTGGGATACCATTCGCCAGTATTTGAAGTGGCGTGGTTATGAAGTGCGCTACATTCAAAATTTTACTGATATTGACGATAAAATCCTCAACCGCGCTAAAGAAAGGGGTTCCACCATGGAAGCGTTCGCAAATCGCTTTATTGATGAGTATTTTACCGATATTCGCCGCTTAAATGTAAAGGATGCGGATGAATACCCCCGGGTAACAGAACATATTCCCGAAATTAAGCAGCTTATTCAGGATTTACAAAGCAAAGATTTCGCCTACGCCACTAATGGTGACGTTTACTATCGTGTAGAAAGTTTTCCTGGTTACGGTAAACTTTCAGGGAGGAAGCTAGAAGATATGCAAGTCGGGGCTAGTGGTAGAGTTGATGCTGAAAATAGCAAAGCCCCACAAAAACAACATCCATTTGATTTTGCCCTGTGGAAATCCGCAAAACCCGGCGAACCAGCCTGGGATTCTCCCTGGGGAAAAGGCCGTCCGGGATGGCATATTGAATGCTCGGCAATGATTCGCTCTAGGTTAGGGGAAACCATTGATATTCATGGTGGTGGTGGAGATTTAACTTTCCCTCACCATGAAAATGAAATAGCCCAGTCGGAAGCAGCTATGAACAAACCCTTAGCTCGTTACTGGACTCATAATGGCATGGTGATGGTGGATGGACAGAAAATGTCCAAGTCTTTGGGGAATTTTATTACAATTCGGGATTTACTGGATGGAAAATGGTCGATGCATCCCCAACCTGTAGATCCTATGGCGGTAAGGTTATTCGTGCTACAGGCTCATTACCGCAAACCCTTAGATTTTACCAACCAAGCGATCGCAACAGCGGAAAGTAGCTGGAAAACCCTCAAGGATGGTTTATTATTCGGCTCCCAGCACGGGGAAAAACTCGGTTGGAGTCAAGAGTCTCCTTCCCTAATTTCCGAAGTTGCAGAAAAATTTCAACAATCGGGAGACGATGACTTTAATTTCTGTGGTGGTTTGGCAGTATTGTTTGAATTAGCCAAAGAACTCAAACGAGAGGGCAACATTTTTAAGCATGAAGGTCAAACCAAGACTTCATCAGAAGAATTACATAGACAATGGCATAGTTTAGTTACTTTAGCCCAAATACTAGGCTTAGAAGCTGCGTCCACAGATGAAAGTAGTGATCCCGGCTTTATAAACGATACAGAAATTGAAGCATTAATTCAACAAAGACAAGAAGCACGTCAAAATAAGAACTTTGCTGAAAGCGATCAAATTCGTGATGAACTCAAAGCACAGGGGATTACTCTCATTGATAGCAAGGAAGGAACCCGATGGCATCGTGATTAATTTTGCCTAACAAGAATTCGGTTATAAAGCTCCTCGACTTTTACCATGTGAAACCATAAAGTATGTGCAAAAGTCGGGAATATCGACATTTATATTGTTTATAAAATTCCAAAAATTTATGTATGTCTTTTGAACGTAAAGGCGTTTCTCTTACGGATTTACTATTGATTATTGCTACTGGGATATTAATATTAATACTGTGGCAATTACGTAGTTTATTATTAAGTTTGATGATTGCCGTAGTATTAGCTGCAGCTATTTCACCCCTAGTTGATTTAGCAGAGAAATTACGATTACCCAGGTGGTTGGGGGTAATTGTAGTTTATACCAGTATTATTACTGCCTTAATTGCTGTAGGGTTGTTCATTGGTCCTTCTGTATCTGAACAGATTCAGCGATTGGTTCGTAAACTACCAACTTACCTGGATAATTTACGCACCACTTCAAAAACTTTAGCCTTGCGAATGGGTGTAACTCAACTAGAGTCAATTGAGCGTTTTTTTGATATCCAGGGTTTTATCAATTTTGTCCTGCGTTCCAGCCAAAAGCTATTAGTTCGTTCCTTTGGTTTAACTTTTGGGATTGTTGGTAGTGTTCTTAACCTGATTTTTGCTGTGGTAATTTCAGGCTACATGGTTGCTGGAAGCAAAAAGCTGGTGAATGGTTTAGCAAACTTATGTCCCCAACCTTGGGATAGACGACTTGCGGAGCAAGTTACACCAATTGCTCGCCGCATGGGTGGTTATATTCAAGGTAGGGTATTGGTGTCGTTAATTCTGGGTATAGTAATTACCCTAGGTTTAAGTATTTTAGGACTATCAGAATTTGCCTTAGCCTTGGGTGTAATTGCTGGCTTCACCAATCTTATCCCCTTTATTGGTCCTGTTTTAGGTGCAATTCCCGCACTAATTGTTGCTATTCCTCTTGGTAGTTGGACTTTTCTCTGGGTCTTACTATTGTTTGTAATTATTCAAAATCTGGAAACTTATGTACTTGATCCCTTATTGGTTGGTTCTTCTGTAAGAGTTCACCCCTTGTATCAACTATTAGCAGTATTAGGGGGAACTCAACTATTAGGAATTATTGGTGCTTTAATTATTCCTCCATGGGTTGCAGGGATTGCTGTGTTATTAGAGAATCTTTACTTAAAACCGAAATCAATAGCACAAGCAGAGAAAAATCTACCACCATTATCAATTAAATAAATTATCAGTAATTCTATTAATTTATTTTTCCTCTGATTACCATTTCCGAGCAATAACTTCAAGCTTCTCAAAAACTTCAATTAGATACTGAGCGCGTTCTGTCAAGCTGTAGGTTACTTGAGGTGGAATTGTTCCTTGATAGTCTCGATATACCAAGTTTGCCTCTTCCAGCAATCCTAATCGAACCGTTAGTACGCGAGCAGAAATCCCCTCAAATTTACGCTTAAAATCGCCAAATAGAGTCGAGCCATGGTTAATTAAAACCTAAATTAGATGTAGGGTCCAAGTTCCTGTTAACAAGCTTAATAGAGATTCAAATGCACAACGTGGCGATTGCTTGGCTAGAGGCATGGTGATGAATTAGTTACTTTTTATTACTAGCTAATTCTTATATAACTACTTTACATAAGTAAAATATCTAATTCAAGATAATCATCAGGTTTTCAACCCACACTAAGATATTGCAAATTTCCGGAGAGAATAACTCTATGGCTGATGCTGAAATTAAAATTTTAGATAATGGCCCTTTTTTAGTATCTGGTTCTATTTCTTTAACTGATGGAAAAGGTGAAAAATGTGATACTACCAAGCAACCTTTAGCATTGTGTCGTTGCGGAGCTTCCGGTAACAAACCCTTCTGTGACGGTTATTATCATGGTAAAGTTAATTTTCAAGCAGCAGAGAGAGCAAAATAAATAAATTTATTGTACAAATGGCTAACCTAATGACTTAGTGCTATATAAGGAAGCAAAATAAATGCCCTGAGTACATAGTCGGTTAACCCACTACAAAAATACATGGGAACGACTCTATAAATGAATCCTCCTGATTAATTATTGCTAATCAGGAGGATTCGATTAATATTATTAACAAAGGACCCTAGTGAATCTAGAAATCGGCGTTGCATAAGTGCGGGATGAATTAGCGTTTGAAACCATTGAGAAATCGTTGGAAATTTAGTGAAATCATCCCGCACTTATGCAACGCCTAGAAATCTTCCAGAAAATGACTAAGACGGCTGATTAATGGGTCAACATCTGCTGGAGGGGAGGGGGATCAGCATAATTAAAAGTCGAATTAGTATGTACCACATCCAAGGCAAGTGCTGCATGGTTTGCAGACTGAATAGCTGGTTGTTAGTTAGCCGCGATTGCCAATTATGCAACTTGTTGACTTAGTTCCATAATTTGGCGTTCCATCGCTTCTAAACCATCGGATTCTTTGGCGAAAAAACGTTCTTCCAGGTTAGCCAGTTGACTTTCCAATTCGGCAATCTTTTGTTCAGATCCTGATTTAACTGCCGCTATCTGGTTCGGTTTGACAGATTCCGGTACGCATCAAGATTGCCATCAACCCTCTTTCCAGAGGTCGCTAAAAGGTTTATCTGGTTGTTTTTCCAAGTAGCTTTCAACCAGTGCCAGAACTTTCGTCTGCAACGCCTGGTTCAAACGTACCGATTTAATACTAGCGTTTTCGATCATTGGAACATTAGT
>CBZS010000246.1 GCA_000613065.1 Richelia intracellularis
CAGACAATATTTCCATGAACTGGCTCGGTAATTCCACTGCATCCCATTCCACATTATTAATACCTGCGGCTCCCACATAATTTACCTTAGTCAACATATGCTGTAATCCGTGCCCAAATTCATGGAAGAGGGTTTCCACCTCTGAGAAAGTCATTAAACTAGGTTTATCGTCTACCGGAGGCGTTTGATTACAAGTTAAATAGGCTACTGGTAATTGAGTATTATTGTCTAATTGACGGCGATTGATGCAGACATCCATCCAAGCACCACCCCGTTTTTCCGCTGGACGGCTGTAAGGATCGAGGTAAAAGTATGCGATCGCATTTCCAGTTTCGTCGGCAATTTGAAAATAGCGTACATCTTCCTGCCATACTGGGGCTTTTCCATCAGCGGGTGTCACAGTTACCCCAAATATGCGGTTAACCAGTCCAAATAAACCGTCAAGTACACGGGAAAGGGGGAAATAGGGGCGTAATTCCTCTTGGGTGAAGGCAAATTTTTCTTCCCGTTGACGTTCTGCCCAAAAACTGATGTCCCAGTGTTTGAGTTCTTTAGCTTCTGAAGCTCCCTTTGAGGCTGCAAACTCTTTTAACTCACCCAATTCCTTCGCTGCTGCATCGTAACTAGCAACCCGCAGTTCTTCTAATAGCTTTTCCACCGCTTCCACATTGGGGGCCATCTTGCTTGCCAAGCTAATTTCAGCATAGGTTTTATAACCCAGTAATTCCGCCATTTCTTGGCGTAGGGTTAAAATCTGCTCAATTAAAGGATTATTATCCAAATCCCCATCAGAAGCACGACTGACAAACGCTTTGTACAGTTTTTTCCGCAAATTTATATGGGTACTGTACTGCATAAAAGGTAAATAACTGGGTATATCTAAAGTGATACGCCAGGGGCCATTTTCGGGAGTAGCATTTTCTGCTCCCTCCGTTCTGGCTGCTTGAGCTGCTAAACTCAGTAAACTGGGGGGTAAACCGTCTACTTCTTCTTTCTTAGTGAGGGTAATACTGAAGGCTTTAGTAGCATCTAATATATGATTAGAGAAGTTTGTGGATAATTCCGCTAACTCCATTTGAATCTCATTAAAACGCTCCTTCTTCTCTCCTTGCAAACCCACACCAGCCAGTTCTGCATCGCGGATAGCAGTTTCCACAATTCTCTTCTGGGCTGACTCTAAAGCATTCCATTCATCACTAGATTGGAGGGCTTTAAAAGCATTGTAGAGGGGCTGACTTTGACTGAGTTTGTTAATAAACTGTACTACTTGGGGTTGGATATTTTGATGAGCCTCCCGTAATTCTGGGCTATTTTTGACACCCATGAGATGGTTAATAACACCCCAACTCCAACTTAAACGTTCGGTCAGATTTTCTAAAGGAGCAACCAAATCGTTCCAAGTTGGTTTGACATTAGCTTCTAAATTGGTGAGTTCTGCATCCAGTTCTGTTAACAACTGCGTCATTCCAGGAACAACATGTTCCGGTTTAATTTCCGTGAATGCGGGTAAACCGGAGCATTCCAGCAAAGGATTGTTTGTAATAGTCGCGTTACCAATCATAGTTATTAGTGTGAGTTGCGATTAGAATGAGAATTTTTCTTTTTATATCTTCTAATGTAGCGATCGCTTTGACGATTGGGATATTCTCTTGATATGGGGAGAAATTACCGTACTTTAGAGTTTGCTAATCAATTAACCTAATTTTAGTGATCGCAATCTGATTTTTCCCACCACGACGTAAAATTGCCGCAGATAGTAACAGTCGCCAAGGTTCGATGGAAAAAATAGCAGGAAA
>CBZS010000247.1 GCA_000613065.1 Richelia intracellularis
GTGGCTGTAACCATTTAGCAACCTCTAAAGCGTTTTTCCTACCCTGAATAAATGGTCCAACTAAGGGTAAAGCTAAATCAATTAGAGGAGTGAGAATTACATCTATGGGAGCAAATTCTTTCAAGGATGGGGAGTGATATCCATGGGGTTCGTAATAAAGAGTAAAACCTGTTTCCATCTCTTTGAGTAAATAACCATTTTCCACTAAAGTAGGTCCGATGGGAGAACCCGGAACTGCGGTTATTTCTACAGATTCCTCCCAAGAGAAAGTCTCACCATGAGCAAGGGTATTTATTTGAGTGTAACCCAATTCTTTAACTACCTTAGTTGCATTCACTGAAGCAACAACAGGAATAGAACGATCTAACTGTTTTAAGGTTGGTGTATGGGCGTGGTCTTCTAAACCCTGGGATAATAAAATGAGATCTACTTTATCTGGAATTGGACGTTCTTGGGGACGATAACCCTTAAAAAACCAATCCAAATTAGCAAAAGTTAAATTGCCCACAAGCCAGGGGTCAAGCAGTATGTTATTGCCTCCGATTTCAATTAACCAGCTATTGCTGTCCAGATAAGTTAAATACATAACGTTTTATGAAGATAAAATCTATCCTCATTGTGACATCATGGGATATAGTGTGAAACCTTAAGGAGCGATCAAGTATTCTTTTCCAGGAAACATGATTTATGGGTTAATGATAAAATTCAGAATCAAATTGCAGGTTATCACCCATGACTAAAGATGCCAAAAATGTTCTGGGGGGAAAGCTTGAAGTTTGCTGTACCTCACCCATGACTGGTTTTTATCGTAATGGTTGTTGTGAAACAGGACCTCAAGATACTGGTCGTCATGTAGTTTGCGCTCAAGTGACAGAACAGTTCCTCGCATATACCAAGTCCCAAGGAAATGATTTAAGTACCCCAGTCCCCATGTATGATTTTCCGGGTTTAAAACGAGGGGATAAATGGTGTTTATGTGCTTCTCGATGGCAGGAAGCATGGGAAGATGGTGTCGCGCCACCTGTAGTTTTATCTGCTACCCACGAGGCTGCTTTGAAATATGTACCTTTGGAAGTTTTGCAGGAATACAGTGTTGCAGATTAATTAAGATACACTAAGAATCCGTCTCCAAAACTAAAATAGCTAATCGCCAGTTATCTACTTACCAGCAATTAGCTATTAGTGTATAGTTCCCAATTGAGTTTTAATTAAGTGCTTCTGCACCACCCACAACCTCAAG
>CBZS010000248.1 GCA_000613065.1 Richelia intracellularis
AAATCCTTGAAAATTTAGTGAAATCATCCCCTGATTCAGCAACGCTCTAATTTTTACGACCCATCACTTATTAATCATTCCGTAGCTAATAGTGCAATTTGACGGAGGACTTAGAGTTACTATCCTCTAGAGAATTCCAACTTTGGCGTGCTGCTTCAATAAATTGATGAACGCGATTAGGATCAATGGGTAGTTCACGGCGACCGTGACGTTTCAGGGAACTAGAAACAATTACACCATCTGCCGCTTGCATCAGTTTAGCAATATTTTCCCAACTCGCCCCACTACCAATAAATACTGGTGTGCCTTTTGCTGCACTAGAGGCTAATTCTAAATCTTCTTGGGTGGGTGGGCTACCTGTTGCCCACCCGGATAAAATAACTGCATCAGCTAATCCACGCTCTATGGTATCTTGTACCGCATTGGTAAGGTTTATTGCTCCTAGCGGACGAGCATGCTTGACTAAAACATCAGCCATAATTTTTACATCACTGCCCAATTCGCGGCGGTAACGGAGTAACTGATGTGCCTCCCCTTCAATTAACCCCTGGTCTGTCGCCATTACACCATTGAGCACAT
This sequence comes from Richelia intracellularis, assembly GCA_000613065.1. Classification (GTDB taxonomy): domain Bacteria; phylum Cyanobacteriota; class Cyanobacteriia; order Cyanobacteriales; family Nostocaceae; genus Richelia; species Richelia intracellularis_B. The sequence goes on from CBZS010000248.1 coordinate 580, forward strand.
TAACACGAATAAATTGCGCCTTCACACAACTAGCGATCGCTAACGCACTGTGAGCGTCATTTCGTAAGACATTTATGCCAATCGGAATGGTGACTAGATTTTGAATCTTTTGCACAACTACAGTCA
>CBZS010000249.1 GCA_000613065.1 Richelia intracellularis
CCAACATTAGATGAAGCATTCCATGGTTTTTGGTCTGGCACATCTGGCTTAACAACACCTACAGGAGCTTTCCGCAATCATCATCCTATACATACCAGTAATGACGAACCCAGTCACGATCATTTCTTTAATTTATGTTCCCGTAGTACCAGGGTAATGCAAACTAATTTCCCTTGTAAAATTCGTATGCTGGGTGTAGCTAGCTATAATTTTCTCACTGTCGCTACTGGTGCTGTATTGGGTTGTATGGAAGCCACTCCCAAAGTATGGGATATTGCCGCTTCTTGGGTAATTGTCAGAGCTGCAGGGGGGACTTGGGTATCTCTGGGTTCGGAACCATTCCCATTATCTCCAGGTATTGATTATAGCGATCGCTCTTTTCCTTCCCTAATTATCAGCCGCAAGGAATTAATTTCTGTGTTTACCCCATTTTTATCATGACCTTCTCATGTCAGACACTGATAGGGCAGTAAGTTAGTGGCA
>CBZS010000250.1 GCA_000613065.1 Richelia intracellularis
GTCCATGAGAATATTGCTTTGCTGGTAGATTAAACTCCCCATCCAAAGGAAATAGGGTATTTATCTTTCTTCCTCCATAACCGATTCTATTGGCGATTACTGTGCCAAATAATGTGGTCAATTTCCGCGACAATTTTTTCTTGTGTGTTCTGTTTACTGAGTCTGTGCCTGCACACTCTCCCTCTATTTCATCTTGAGTGCGTTTATCAAAATATCTTTGTTTGTAACAACCGTGTCAATAGTTCGTATCCATTCTCAAGTAACTTACTCTCTATCTGGGAGTGTTCTAACCCACAAATGCTGTCTGAGTCTAACCAACTAACTATCTGTTCAAATAGTTCTCGTGCTTGTGACCAAAACATACCTTGATTTGATGTAGATCCTTGCATAGGGTGTGGAACTGTTCCTGTTTTTTCACTTTTTACAAGCCAATTTCATCAAGTACATTTTTGGCTGTCAATACTACTGTGGTTCACTTGTCATTTATTATTCTGATATCATACTCATTACTACCAAAAGAGTCGCACCCTTTAATATTTTGTGCATCAGCTTTATCTTGGGCAATTTCAATCATTTTCGACGATAAATCTATCGCCCGAATATGTTTAACATAATGTGCGTGAATCAAAGCAGTCGAACCTGTCCCACAGCCAAACTCTAATACTTCCATATCTGCCTGAAAGTATTCTTGGCTGATTTGTAATTTTTTCTCGTAAGCTGCTTTGTCAATAACAGGTTGCTTTGAATAGCTTTCGGCAATTTTGTCCCAAAATTTAGTTGAATGGTTCATTCTGATTTTCTCTAAAAATATTTTCTTGAAAGAAATGCTAACAGTGATTTTGCTACTCAAACTTGGATAGAAAAGTACTGTTACATTGAACTTTTAAATCCGACAGAAACAAAGCTTGTGAGGCGAGTGAATCCCATTGGGAAGGGAAAAAACTGCAAATTGATGAGTTATACTTGATACATCAATTCTGAAAGTTCTTCTGGAGAAAAACAATGATTGCCCCAATGGCACTGAATCAACCTGCCTATCAATTTAGGCTGAGTAACAGCAAGAATTAATGGTGCCCTTGG
>CBZS010000251.1 GCA_000613065.1 Richelia intracellularis
CGGGCATGATATAACTTATTGCTCATAGTGGCTACTCAAAAACTCTGACACAACTTGATTAAAGGTATCAGGGGAGCTCAAAAATGGCCAATGATTACCAGGTACTCGGCAAATATGCAAATTCGTTAAGTATTTTTTGTAGGGTTTGAGTTGGGAATCTAAACGGTTTACCCCTTTCTCTGGCTGGATCAATAGGGTGGGAGTAATCACAGGAACAGTTAAACCAGGAATTAGCATGACTTGCTCGAAAATGCGATCGCGGGCTGCTATGGTAAATTTACTTCCCCAATTTCCATCAGCTTTCTGTTCTATACCTGCTTTAAAGACTTGTTGTTGTAAAGGTGTCCATTCTTGGTATTGAGTTAATTGACGGGCTTTGGCTTCTGCTGACTCATAACTGGGAAATGGTCCCATACCTTGGAGGGAAGAAAGAACGCGAAATAATAGGGGAAACGTCAGCTTGAGAAAGCTGGGCATTTTCCACACAAAGATTGGATCTACCAACACCATACTCCGAAATCTTTGGGGATTTTGCCTTGCCCAAATACAAGCTAATTTGCCACACCAAGAATGTGCTACCACATGGGCATTTTGCCATCCGCGATTCTCCATCAAAATTTCTAAATCCGCGATCGCGCTGGTAAAAGTATAATCATCTTCTGGCTTACTACTATCGCCATGGCCACGCATATCTGGGGCAATAATATGGTAATCTGATGCCAAATAATTCCCCAAGCTAGACCAAACTAGGGCATGGTCAGCTAGCCCATGCAACAATAAAAGGGGTTCGGTTCCTTGGTGCCATTCTAAGTAAGAAAGTTGAATATCAGGTAGAGATAAGCTTTGGCGTACAAATTTCATCTTGATTCGCAACAAACAGCAATTACAAGAGTAAATCAATGATTATCATCGTTTAGTACCAAATTTTATGAAGCTACATAGCAATAGTACTTATATATAAGGCTTTTACAGCTTTTTTATTCTGTGCAACTTTAGATAAAAATGGTATAAATCTCATTAAACCTGAAATTTTCCCAAAGAATAGTTCAGAAAAATGATAGTAAATATAGATTCAAAGTTCATGTCTTGAATTATTTTCCTGAGATCCTTGACTCGAGTGGAGTTGAGCCATCAGATTATTGACCTAATACAACACAGTAAAAAGCAAGGAACCGTTAAAAATCCTTAACAAGCTTTAATAATATGCTTCTAAATCTTCTACTTCCTGTACTGTTGGTGAGTGCAGTAGAAACACTGTCTCCTATTTGGCTTACTGGGAAATCCAGTCCATTAGAATGAGAGACGGTACATCAAATATCCATTTAGCATCAGTTATATAAGATATGAGGTCAAGCAAATATTTGCTTCCATGGATTATCACCAGATCCTTAGCTTGTTTCAGTATTGGTTTAACAGTTGCCTGTCAATCTCAGCCATCATCAGTTGATAATCCCGTTTCCCCCAAACCAACACAACCATCCAACACCATACTCCCTGTTAGTAAATCAATTCCAGCATCTCCCACTGTACAACCAAAAGCTTCAAAACAGCCGTCTCCAACTAATACTGTAGCTAAAAAATCTCCTGTTCCTAGTCCTCAGCTATTTTAATAGTTTTAGGCAGATATTAACCTTGATCGGATTGGGTTACTCTGTTTTCAACTGTGGGATTGTATTCATGAGTACCAATTTCAACTCTTACACCTCCTGTGACTTCTGAAAGTTCCTTCTGGAAATCTGTAAACGAATACTTTAAGGATACTTGCTGCT
>CBZS010000252.1 GCA_000613065.1 Richelia intracellularis
AGAAGAGTTCTTTCTGCATAAATATCTAAGATGCTGACGTTGCATCTTTGCAGGATGATAATAGAATTTGCATCAGATGAAACTATTGGGAAAGAAAGAAAATGAAAAAACAATTCGCATATATTATAATTATTTCTTGATTATGGATCGTCAACATGTTTGTATTTAAACCTTGTCTACTCTGCAGATTTTAGACTTTCACAGTATTTATCTAATTAAATTTAAAAATTGAGAGTAATTGCAGTCTTTAGATAGGTCATTTTATTCCCTGGTAAACTCCAGATGTCGATATATATAAGGTTAATTCTTGGATATTAACCTCTTGAATACTTCTGCATAAAAAATGGCTAAACTGACAATAATTATAAGTAATATTTAATTGAGTAAAGATATCTTTATTATTGTTTAGACAATGGTATATCAGAAGAATGACTGATTGATAATATAGAATATACGATAATCGTATATCGAACCTTTTTTACACCATGAATTTACTATAAATAATATTTAAACCGTAGTATCAGAAATGAATCTTATAGTAAATTCTGTTCATATGTTCATTTTGTAAAAAATGATAAATGTTCAACAATTTTACTCCTGATTTTGACAGGTATTCTTAGTACGACTTTTCCAAATCCAACCGGGTTCAGGAGAAGTAATTTCTATCCAACCATTTTCCTGTTTACCTGTAACTGTCACCCTAGTTCCATATTTCACAACTTTTCCCATTTTCCTCCTTCTACACAAAGAGCGTAGATTAGAAGAACCTACAACCAAAACCCAGTCTTTTTTCTATTGAATCTTGCTTTCTTGAATAGTTACCCTTGCTTCTTTTACCTGATTCTGTGCCGTAATCTGTGGGGTTTGTGAAGAGCGTAAGGCATTAATTCTAATTGCTGAAAATATCAATATGCTACTTATTAGCACTATAAATAATGGTAGTTTTCTCCGCCTAAAATTGATATTTATTGCATAATGTATTGCATATTGAAATGCGTTCCCAGGTGTAACTGTCACCTTCTCCTCCTGTGGGGGTAAGGTGAGATAATTTTGAGTTTTTAACTGTGATGTAGTACTTTATAAATAAATTTTACCTAGAACAATTTGATGCGGTTGTGCCAACTCTTGCAGCGAGCGTTCGCATTATCTTGGTTACACATATATAACCGGCGTTGCATAAGTGCGGGATGAATTAGCGTTTTAAACCATTGATAACTCGTTGAAAAGTTAGTGAAATCATCCCGCACTTATGCAACGCCAAAAACCTTTTAATTTAAAAGTTGCTGGATATATCAGCTCAATTAATCCAGCACTCAAAATTTATAGTTGGACAGAAAAGGGAGAGGAAAATAGCTTTTAAAATTCATTATGCGAACGCGGTTTTTCTATTGAGGTGGGAGCAGTTTCTCCCGGTAGTCTCAATGCTTCTATTTTTCCGCAAACTGAACAGTTAATTTATCAAATATTGGATTACTTAGATGACAAGAATCAAAGTATTTTCGAAGGACACATTACTCTCGATATATATGAACATATAGGAGTTATAGACTACCCTAAAAATTTTGATGGTGAGGTTAAAGCTATGATACATCCCCAACTGCAGGCAAGAGATTATTAACCATTAAATCCTGGCGTTTCGATCTTTACTACTTTTGCTCGAAAGACTATTTTTTATGAAGGAAATTCTACTGTGTATCCCCTATTTATTAATGAGTTTGCCTACTATGAAAAAGGAATTTATATGTGTTTGAGACAAAAGAAAAGAATGGAAATCAGCTATTAATTTTGGATTTGAATGCATCTATGTATGAGGTTGTGGCTATTCCAAGCAGATTTTAAATATTATTATGACTGCTTGATGGCTCCCAATACTGGTTTAGTACTGTCTGCAATTAAACGGATCGGAAAGTTAGATACGGGAATGATAGCCACAGGACATGGTCGCCTGTTACAACATCATCTCGGTGATTGGGTAGAGAATTACCAAAAATGGAGTCAGGAACAAGCAAAAACAGATACTCTAGTTGCTGTGTTTCACTCGGAAGATTACGGTTATAGTGACCAGTTAGCAAGAGCGATCGCCCATGGTATCCTCAGGAATGGGGTAGAGATGGAATTGCTGGATCTAAGCACCACAGAACCCGAAGATGTGGGGGAGTTAGTAAGTCAAGCTTCGGGTTTGGTAATTGGAATGCCATCCCAATCCGATTTATACTTGTAAACGCCACTAACCAGATTTTCGTAATCTACTATTACTCATCAAGTTGCCAAGAATCTAAACTTAACAACTCATCCAAAATTTTCTTGGGACGCATAATTACTAAAATCCGACCCAATAAAGTAAAATCAGGAGTTTCTTCAAACCATTGAAAATCTAATTCTCCATCATTATCTACTACAAAATAACTACCAGCTTCCCATTCTCTTTGGGCGCGATCAAGAATTACCATCACTGTTTCTGGAGCAGCTTTGGTTTGACTGGGGAAGCGATCGCTATTACATAAAATTACCACAGGATCTTCTGCACTTAATAGCACTTGCCATCCCGGTAAGGGAACCCAGGCTTGTTCTCCAGTAAATTTGATGATGCGAAATGGTTCGATTTCTTCTACTAGGGGAATAGCTTTTAAATCTTGTGCTGTTAATGGTAACTCAC
>CBZS010000253.1 GCA_000613065.1 Richelia intracellularis
CGCTTTTCAGCATTAACTGCCCACAAATATACCTCTTTTAATCCATAATCTTTTGCTAGATAAGAAAATGCTCCTTCACAAGTCACCATAAAACGTCTGTCAGATGGAATCTTTGTCCGTTT
>CBZS010000254.1 GCA_000613065.1 Richelia intracellularis
ATCAAGACAAATCGGTACAGGTCACGTAATGCGCTGTCTAGCTTTAGCTCAAGCTTGGCAGGATGCAGGTGGTGATGTCATTTTTATAATGACATCACCACCTGCTCTGGAGGCTAGATTAAAGTCGGAAGAAATAGAAGTTATCTACATACCTACTCAAACAGGAAGTATTGAAGATGCTAGAGAAACTATCAATTTAACTCGTAAATTTGATGCTAACTGCATAGTAATAGATGGTTATAAATTTGATGGAAAGTATCAAAAAATAATTAAAGATGATGGCCTGCGTCTTTTAATGATTGATGATTATGGACATGCAGAACATTACTATGCGGATATTATTTTAAATCAAAATATTTCTGCTGATGAAAGTTTATATGTAAACCGAGAGCCATACACCCAATTCTTACTAGGTGTAAAATATACTCTTTTACGCCGAGAATTTTGGCAGTGGTGCGGATGGAAGAGAGAAATTCCTACAGTAGCTCGTAAGATTTTGGTAACACTGGGTGGTAGCGATCCAGATAATGTGACTCTTAAGGTAATACAAGCCTTACAATTGGTGAAATTAGATGACTTGGAAACAGTGGTTGTGGTGGGGGGAAGCAATCCTCATTATGAGCAATTAAAATTTGTTTGCTTAGATGCAAAATTTCCCATCCATCTGAAAAGGAATGTAACAAACATGGCCGAACTAATGGCTTGGGCTGATGTAGCGATCGCAGCTGGTGGTTCTACTAATTGGGAACTAGCTTTTATGGGTTTACCAAGCATCATCTTAGTTCTAGCTGAAAATCAAAGAGCGATCGCACAAAAACTAGGCAGCATGAAAATTACCGTCAATTTGGGCTGTTATGAAGATATTTCACCCACAGAAATAGCACTGGCACTTAAACCATTAATGGATGTATCCCAAGCACGGATAGAAATGTCTCAACAGGGGCAAAAGTTGGTAAGTGGTTCTGCTGTTACCAGAATTGCAGCGATATTAGCGGAGGTAAATCCATGAATTCAATTCCTATTGGTAAATATTTAATTGGTAAAGAACGACCATGTTTCCTAGCAGCAGAAATAGGCATTAACCACAATGGCGATATGCAACTAGCCAAAAAAACTATTGATACCGCAGTCGAAGCTGGTGCTGATGCAGTTAAGTTTCAAAACTATCATACAGAGGATTTCATTGCCGACAAATCTCTAACTTATGAGTATATTTCTCAGGGTAAAACTATTGTTGAATCCCAATATGAAATGTTTAAACGCTGTGAACTGACAGCCGAATCCTTGTATGAATTAAAGTCATACTGTGATCGCCAAGGCATAAGTTTTCACAGCACACCCACAAGTGAAGCTGGGATCAGGGATTTACTAGAAATTGGTGTGCCAGTTTTAAAAAATGGCTCTGATTATTTGACAAATTTGCCCCTGATAAAAGCAATGGGAGATACTGGTTTACCAACTGTATTATCAACGGGTATGGCAACTTTAGCAGAGATTGAAGATGCTGTGCGTACCTTCCGTAAAACAAGCAATGAACAGTTAATTTTGTTGCATTGTACCTCCTCTTACCCAACTCCTCCTGAGGATGTACACTTGCGAAAAATAGGGTCCCTAGCAGCAGTTTTTGGCTGTCCCGTAGGTTTGAGCGACCATACCGATGGGATTACAGCAGCGGTGGGAGCGGTAACATTAGGAGCCTGTTGGATTGAAAAGCACTTTACACTGGACAAAGATTTGCCTGGTCCCGATCATCACTTTTCATCCGATCCAGCTGAGTTTAAGGCTTTGGTAACAGCAGTACGAACAACAGAAAAATACCTAGGAAACTCACAGATAAGTCCTACATCTAGTGAAGAAAAAGGTCGTAAAAACTTTCGGCTTTCCTGTGTGACATCCCATGAATTACCAGTGGGACATGTATTGAGTGAAGATAATATCGTCTTTCGCCGTCCTGGAACGGGTGTACCACCAACTCATTCATACTTGTTAATTGGAAGAACTCTCAAGCAGCATTTGTCGGCAAATCAGGTAATTGAGTTATCATACTTGAAATAAAGGGCGTTGCTGAATCAGGGAATAATTTCACTAAATTTTCAACGATTTTTCAATGATTGCAAACGGTAATTTATCCCGCACTTATGCAACGCCAAATAAAGCTTGTAGAACATCAAAAATAGAGGACAATAAAGTGAATGAACGGTGGTTAGTTGTTGTGGGTGGATTTCGTGGCATCACAGGAAAAAGAAGTAGTTTTAACCAACGCAGTCGCCATTTAGGAGGGGCGCTTTACTCAGCTAATTGGCAGGGATTTTATCTCGATAAGGGATGTCATTGATTTGATAATAATTCTGACATTACAACTTAAATTATACTAAGAAGGGCTAAAAGCTGGACTTTTGTATAGCGGTAATAACAAGTATTATAAATTAATATACAATATTACTTGAGAAACCACGTAAAGTCTGATGTTAAAAATAGATTTTACGCAAGAATACATTGATAAACTTCATTATGAAAGATATCCTTATCCATTAGTACAGAAAAAGATGGAAGTTCTGTATCTAAAAATTCAGGGGATAAAACATAAAGATATTTGTAGTTGGTGTAAAATAGAAAAAACAAGATTAATTAATAGTTTACATTAAACAATATCAATAAGGAGGAGTAGAAGAACTAAAAAAAATACACCACAAAGGACAGCCAAGTGAATTCAATCAGTATAGTGATATTTTGAAATAATATTTTGAGAAACATTCAGCTACAAGTATTGCAGAAGGGAGTTATGCCATTGAAAAAATAACTGGTATTAAGCGCAGTCCAACTCAGGTAAGAGAATTTCTGCTCAGAACAGGTTTGCGTTGCTTAAAAGTGGGGTATGTGCCGGGAAAGTCAGTAGACCCAGAAAAGATTGAAGAGGTAGAAAAATATAGACGAGAAAAGCGATAACCATTACTGGAAGAAGCTATTAGCGGAAATAAAGTAGTTTTTTTTGTTTACGCAGCCCACGTTCTACATCGAGCATACTTAGGATTTTTATGGTGTTTTACAAGAACATTTATCTGTTCACCTTCCGGTGGAAAACGATTTAATGTTTTAGGAGCAGTTAATGCAGTTACTAATGAAATAATTACAATTACAAATGAAACTTATATTAATTCAGAAAGTCTGTGCCAGTTGTTATTTAAATGAGCTAATCTGGGGCTAAATAAACCAATTGTTATTGTACTAGATAATGCCATATATAAGAAGTGTAAATTAGTACATAAAGATACAAAATCAGTAGATATATAACTATGTTATTTACCTTGCTATTCTCGACAATTAAATTTGATTGAAAGATTTTGGAAATGTATTAGAAATGAATGTTTATACTCTAACTACTATGGTAATTTTGCAGATTTTAAGGCAGTAATCTAATATCTAACTGCATTGCTACCGCTAATACTGATAAGCAGAAGAAGTTAAATAGCTTATTGAATCTCGAGTTTCAAACATTTAAATAAGTCTAAGTTTTACCAGTTTAAAGTATACATATCAGCTAAACCAGGAAAAAATGGGCTTCTGTTGGATATTTCAGCAGGTACACTTGTAGACACTCGGCAAATTTGTTTTTATAACCAACAAAAAATAGAAGCTTTATTTAAGCAAGGCTGCGAACTACAGAGCGTAGAAAATTTGCAAAAAACCGAATAAATACAACCACAGTACTTATTACATGCTGAATGGCGGGTGAACGCCCAAAAGATAGGAAATAATCATAATTTATGACTGCTAATTGATATTTTTATCTAGAGGTATTTAGTGTTACTTAAACTGCGACTTGCGACCATTGATGATGCCAAACAAGTCTTCTTATGGCGTAATAACCCTTGGATTGTTTCTTTGAGCAGCACTCAGAAGCAAGTTACTTGGGAAGAACATAGTGCTTGGTTTCATAATGTTGTGACAAGTGAACAACACTTATTACTAATTATTCAAACCCAACTCAATGTAGACGCAGGAATAGTAAGACTAGATAGGACGAACAAAGAACAGGCTGGAATTAATATTTACCTTTTGCAGGAATTTACTGGTCGGAGAATAGGTGTCCAAGCTATAAAAAAAGCTTGTGATTATGGTTTTGAAAAGTGGCCGATAACAAATATGAATGCTTATATTCGCCAAGATAATTATCCTTCTATTTCGGCTTTTGCTAAAGCCGGTTTTGTCTGTGTCAATCCTAGCTTAAATTGTCCCTCCAAGCATTGTGAAATGACCAGAGAAAAAACTGTTTATTCGGCACAATAGTTACTATAAATACTGATGTTCAATAACTTAATTAATCAAGAGCATATAAAAAGAATACAAGAGCATTATCTTCCATTAATTCAGCAACACGGTTCTACATTCCGCGCCGTGGATTGGGGATCCAGTTGGGGACAAACAATTCGATTCCAAGTCTTGTTAGAAGTGGCTGATGTCTTGAATGATTCTATCCTCGATATTGGCTGTGGAGTCGGTCACTTGGTGGAATACTTAGCAAAAATTGGTTATGGAGGTAATTATATCGGGATTGATACCTTACCAGAAATGATAGCTGCTGCTTGTGCTTATTATCCAAATTGGCAATTTCAAGAAGGTAATATTTTAAATTCAGAAACTAAATGGCAAGCAGATTATGTATTAGGTAGTGGCTTATTCACCTTCGGCGACAAACAACTCATGCAAATGACTGTAAAAGCAATGTTTAAT
>CBZS010000255.1 GCA_000613065.1 Richelia intracellularis
TGCGTTACATCTAGTTAGTGCATGGTCGAGTGAACATCGTCTTGTTTTAGGACAAGTAAAACAAGACGATAAATCGAATGAGGCGTTGCATAATAGAGGGATGAATTGAGGTGTTCTACTGTGCATTGTCCATACTGCAAGTCTACGAGGATTAGAAAAAATGTGAAACGTCGAGGTAAACAAAATCACATTTGTGTAAATTGCGTTCGCCAATTTATAGATATCTATAATCCACCAAAAGGATACTCAAATGAGATCAAACAAGAATGCTTAAAAGCATAGGTTAATGGCTCGGAATTTAGGGCTATTGAATGCCAAAAAGCAGTTCATCACACAACCATAATTAGTTGGGTAAAACAAGTTGGTGAAAAATTGCCAGATGCACCATCAATAGAGGATATCCCAGAAGTTGGAGAACTGGACGAATTAGAAACTTTCGTCGGTTAAAAAAAAACAAAATTTGGTTGTGGACAGCAGTAGACCATTTCCGCCAAGGAATTTTAGCTTGGGTACTGGGAGACCATAGTGCAGAAACCTTTCAACCTTTGTGGGATATTGTCTACCTCTGGAAGTGCTATTTTTATGTCACAGATGGATGGAAAGTTTACGCCAGTTTTGTTGAACCAGGAGACCATATTATTACCAAAACATATATGACCAGAGTAGAAGGGGAAAACACACGTTTACGTCATTATCTCCCACGTCTACATCGAAAAACATTATGCTACTCTAAATCCGTAGATATGCTTCAGCACTCTATTCGATTGTTACTTCATTACTTTAAGTATAGAAAAATACCTGTATTTTGTTGATTCATCCCGCAAATATGCAACGCCTATCTTCTTTGCTAACTAACCTGCGGAATGTGGGTTGGAATGGCTATAAATCAATTTATCGTACTATTTTTTTGAATAGCGATCGCAGTCTCCATGCAACCATCCCCAAAACGACCAAAGCAGCCAGAATAAACTAGCTGCTTGGCAAAAAGATATGAAGTTACTTCCTTTACCAAGAAGAGGCAAAACATGCGGAGAGATATCTCCGTTTCACCGCGTCCCCGTGTCCCCGTGTCCTCTTCAAACCGACACCAATTCGCCTAAAGGTTTAACACCTGCCATATCTAAAATTGGAGCGATCAAATCTTCCCGTTTCACGGCCATCATATGCACACCCTGACAAATATCGCGGGCTGCTTTAACTTGCTCTGCGGCTATTTTCATCCCTTCTTCCAAAGGATCTCTTGCTACTTCCAGGCGCTCAATCATGTGTTCGGGAATATTCACACCGGGAACCACACGATTAATAAAACGGGCATTTTTTGCCGACTTTAACAGGAAAATACCTGCTAAAATTGGGCGATCGCAACCTGCGGCAATTCTATTCATGAACTTATCCAGCCGTTCAAAGTCTGTAATTAACTGACTCTGGAAAAATTTTGCCCCTGCTTGCACTTTGCGCTCAAATCTTTTTTGTAAACCAGACCAACTCGGACATTGGGGATCCACAGCAGCACCAGCGAATAAGTCCAGACTACCATCAGTTAAAGGTTTCTCATTATAATCAAAGCCATGATTTAGTTTATCAATTGCCTGCAATAAACGGATGGCTTCTAAATCAAATACACCCTTCGCATCTGGATTATCCCCAGCCTTAACTGGGTCTCCTGTTAAAGCTAAAACACTGCGAATACCTAAAGCATAAGCCCCCATCAAATCAGCTTGCAAACCAATTCGGTTGCGATCGCGGCAAGCCATCTGACAAATTGGTTCAATACCATGTTGGAGTAAAATCACAGATGCTGGCAATGGAGACATTCTTAATACAGCACGGCTACCATCGGTAACATTAACGGCATGAACCCTCCCCTTAAGGGTCGCCGCCATTTGCACCATATGACTAGGATTTCCTCCCCTGGGAGGAGCTACTTCGGCGGTAACTAAAAAATTACCAGCTTCACTAGCTTTACGTAATGCATTCAATGGCTTGTTATTCTGCTGGTTGTACATACATAAAATAGATTGTCGCTACTTTGGTTACAGATATAACACA
>CBZS010000256.1 GCA_000613065.1 Richelia intracellularis
CAGGGGAGAAATAAGTTGACAGTGAGAAAAAATATTTTTTCATCACTCGAACATACAATTTAAATGTGTGACAACTTAATGCCTCTTCACCCTAGTTTCTTTATTCGTTTATCTTATATCTTTCTTCCTATAAACTGGTTTTCCAGGTTTCCAAATCAGCCAAAGAGCGATCCCGGTAACATCCATAACGCTCTTGCTTATTTTTTATCTTCCTACCTAGTTCCGGTATAATTCCGAAGTTTGGTGGCATGGGCTGGAAATGTTTGGGTGATGCAGAACTAATAAAATCGAATAATGCCCCCATCATCGTTGTTGTCGGTTGGCTCAAGGGCGT
>CBZS010000257.1 GCA_000613065.1 Richelia intracellularis
GAACGCAATGCAGCTTCACAGGAGTCTGCTAACATGACAATACCCGTTTCCCTAGATTGGGGTATGGGTCCTTCATAACGAAAGTCATCTTCGTTGACAGTTAGATCAGGATCTCCCTTAGCAATTTCTTGAGCTTGATGGTAAAAGAAGGCAATCTGCATTGTCCCCTGATGTTCGGGAATAAAAGCCTGAATAGCTGTCGGTAAACTATGTTTGCGTGCCATTACGAAACCCTTAGTGACGTGTTTTTTTATAATTTCCGCACTTTTCCAAGGATCTTTTATTTGTGTATCATGTTTGTTTGGTCTCCCCATTTGATTCTCAATAAATGCTTCTGGATCGTGCATTTTTCCAATATCATGGTAAAGGGTACCAGCCCTCACCAATTCCACATTACATTTCAATTTTTTTGCGGCTGCTTCCGCTAAAGTGGATACAAATAGGGTATGTTGAAATGTCCCTGGGGTTTTTGTCGCTAATTGCTGTAATAAGGAACGGTTCGGATTCGCTAACTCTGCCAACCTAATTGGTGTGACTAAATCAAATATTTTTTCTAGATAAGGGCTTAAACCTAAAGCCACAATACTCCAAACTAAGCCAGACAACCCAAAAAGTAACGATTCTCGTAATATTACGTAGGAAGAAGAGTTTAAAATAATACTTCCAATTAAGAGTTGAATCGTTAGATAAACTCCTGCTTGGGTAATAGCGATCGCAATTCCTAATAATGCCAATTCCTCTCGTGAGTGCAATCTTTTTGCTACCAAACTACCTAAGATACCTCCTGCTGTACCGGCAATCAAAGCAATCCAACTTACCTCTAAACCAATAGGTACTATTAGTAACAGTAACCCCATGACTACGACTCCTAAAGTTGAACCATAGAAGCTACCTAGTAATAAACCCACACCACTCCAACTAGCATATGAAAAACCAAAGGTCAGTGCTAAAGGTATACTGAGGGTTAACAATAAAAACAAAAGGCAATCTCTTTGCCTTAATTTACGTTTTATCTTTCGTTGCACAACGATAAATACGCAAACTCCGCCTAAAACAGCACTTGTCAGGTATCCCAAACCAAACCAATTAATTTCTCTGCGGCTAAGACGATAATGTTCTAGAACAGAAAATTGCCGTTTACTAATAGTCTCTCCCCTGCGGACAATCACATCCCCTTTTCTTACTGTGAAAATGACTGGTTGAACTTCCGCAGCAGCCTGTTGAGCTCTTAATTTAGTTTTAAGCTCATCCTTACGAAGATTAGGCTGTAGTACCTGTTGTAATATTATTGTGGCTATCTTCTCCCCAGCTTTGGGTACAGAGGCTTGGACATTTAGCCTAACGACATCTGGTAATACATTTGCCGGTAATCCTGGGGAAATACCTTGAGCTAATATTCGTTCTTGAATTTGCTCAACTGCCATTTGTGTTTTTCTCCAATCATCATCAGCCATATCCAAAAGGCTGGTTTGCTCGAAAATTGGCTCTTGCTGTAAGTTGACAATTTGGGCTAGTTGAGTTTGAGCTTTAGCATAACGTTGACGAGCCGTAGATATTTCTGCTACTAGTACCGAGAAATTTTGAGCAGAGGTATTCAAGCGATAAGATGCTATTTCTGCAACAGCTTGATTAAATTCTGGAGAATCGTTGCTAGCACGATTATTTGGTGGCTTTGTTGAGAGCTGATTAATACGGGGAGCGCTTTTCCGGTACTCCTCTTGATTTCTGCTTTCTGTAATGTTCTACCGCTTTTTGTAATACTTCCCAATCTCTTTGATTACATGAACGCAGGTAAGCTTGGGAACTAACAGATACAATAGAAACATTAACAAAGGGGAAAGAGCCAGCTACGGTACGAATACCATTGAGTGGATCTAATAATTGTTGTAATTTTTGGTCGATTTGTTTGTTTGTGGAGGAATCAACCATTAATACTGGGAGAAAATTTTGACTGGCGGCTAGTCGTTTTTCCTTAGTCTGCTCTTCATCTTCTATTGTCCCTGCTCTTGGTACAACAATAGTCTGTGGCGCGATAGTTCCCTGTTGTAATTTTGGCTGATTGTATAATTTATGACCCATTCCCCCTGTAAGACAGACTACGGATAAGACAAAAACTACAGGGTAATGTAATTTGATTGAGCTTAAACTCAAATTAATAATGGGAATCTTGGTTTTCACTGACTTTACTATGCAACCAGATACTGTTTGATGTAACTTTCAGGCTTTATCATGACTAATTCTCCTCCATAAGTCTGTAAGTATTAAGCTATATCATTTGGGTGCTGCCAACTATAAGCAGGAAGCAATATGCTGGTGATGCAGCTAATGTTACGATCAATTAGGAGCAATTTTTGATTGCATTCGCGTATTTGTTATGCTTAGTTGCTAAATCATAATCCGATTTTTTCGAGATGCGATCGCAATATGGAAAAAATTTAGATTAAACCAGTATAATTCGGTCACATCAGCTAAATTTATTTGGGTGCGACTCTTTTGGTAGTACGGAGTATGATATAAGAATAATAAATGACAAGTCAACCACAGTAGTATTGACAGCCAAAAATGTACTTGATGGAATTGGCTTGTAAAAAGTGAAAAAACAGGAACAGTTCCACACCCTATGCAAGGAGCTACATCAAATCAAGGTATGTTTTGGTCACAAGCACGAGAACTATTTGAACAGATAGTTAGTTGGTTAGACTCAGACAGCATTTGTGGGTTAGAACACTCCCAGATAGAGAGTAAGTTACTTTAGAATGGACTACGAACTATTGACACGGTTGTTACAAACAAAGATTTTTTGATAAAGGCAGTCAAGATGAAATCGAGGCAGAGTGTGCAGGCACAGAC
>CBZS010000258.1 GCA_000613065.1 Richelia intracellularis
GTGCTGGTCCACCAGGGCAAAAAAGCTACTCATGAGTAAGATACCTACCACAGGTACCATCCAAAAAGCAGCGGCATTCAGTTTTGGGAATGCCATATCCCTAGCACCAATCATCAATGGTACTAAGAGTTAGCTAAACCAACTAAAGAGGGGAAAGTCCACAGGAACAGCATTACCGTTCCATGCATGGTGAACATCCCATTGTAGACAGTGCGATCGATTAAGTCTGAATCAGGGGTTAACAGTTCTCCCCGAATCACCATGGCAAAAATGCCACCGACAAGAAAAAAGATGAATGAAGTAACAAGGTATTGAATGCCAATTACCTTGTGATCAGTACTAAAACTAAAATATCGTTTCCAGTCGTGGGGAGATTCATGGTGGTGAAGCTCACTGGATCCAGCATTTTCAACGTGAATATGTGTCATTAGTCACTTTCTTTTTAACGGTCGTAATTGACCATAGGAGGGTTAGCAGGTACAACAGTTGGCCAACCAGCTTGCACAGGTTGACTAGATACATAGGAATACTCAGAGGCTGCCTGATTCTTAGCAGGATGAGCTCTATGGGTTGCTGCTTTTGCGAGCCAATGATGGAAGTCATCTGCAGATTCCACTACTACATCCGCTTGCATGGTGGCAAAATATGTACCACTGTACTGAGAGTCAGTCAGTAAATATTTACCTTCACGGGTGGGTGTAAATTCAAAGTCTAGGGTTTCGTTAGGGATAATATCTTGCTTGACTCGAAAAGCAGGAATATAGAAACCATGCAAAACATCCTCGGAGGCTAATGACAAATGGATTCTATGGTCTGCAGGTAAGTGTAATTCCGTACTGGTGATATTTCTTTCTGGATAATGGAATACCCAAGCCCACTGTTTGGCAATAACATCTATATCTTCTACAGGTTGATGGGAGTTATCTTGGGGTGATGCATATGCAGATTCTATTACCTTGGGTATGTGCATAGTTTCCATCGGTCCGCGAATACCCATTTGTTCATAGATTTGATAACTGTAAGCAGCAATCCACAAAACTAGAACTATGGGAATGGCTGTCCAGACAACTTCTAAGGTGATATTACCTTCAATGTGGGGTCCATCACTGAAGTCGTTCTTCTGGGCTCGATGGAATAGTAGTGAATACATTAGGGTTCCGGTAACTCCCAGGAAGATAAAACTTCCTAGAGTTACCAAAAAACTAATTAAGTTATCCACTAATTGAGATTCTGCTGCAGCTTCTGGAGGTAACCAAGAATAAGCTTGTTGTCCAATCCAGTAGCTCAGAGCACCGATGGTACTGGCACTGACGATGATTACTAAAATTTTCGTGATTTTCATGGCCCATCATTGGTTTGGGGATGAGTAGTGAGTTACTTCAACATGGCGTTGAGGTCTTGGCCTAAGCGCAGTAGACTATCAGCGGTATTATGTACGCCAAACTCAGCTGCCATTTGCGCTCCTAATGTGCCATGGACATACATGACAAACATAATTGCTGCTCCCGCAAATAGGTAGAGCCACTGTACTTGTCTGTCTTCTTGCTTACGCCAAACAAAGCGTTGTAATCCACGCCAAACAGCCATGGCGATAATCAGAATTAACAGGATCACTCCACCCACGCCATGCCAAAGCATAGTTTCTAAGGCTTTCATCCCCCAAGCACTCTTGATATCTACTGGTGCTTCTGCCAACATGATTTCGTAGAAACCAGCGGTGACGGTAAATAGAGTAATCACTGCTGCGGCGACCATATTGTACCAACCAACATCAAAGAGGTTTTCTCGCTCTACAGGAATGGAAAAATACTTGAAGATGAATTTATTCAGTGGTAAAAATACTCCCACCGCATCAAAAAAGATGGCGATAATGAACAAACCCAGGGTGAGGTGAACTAAATTGGGATGAATGGGAATGGTGTAGGGTAGACCATTAGCACTAACTATATTGAATTGCTCTAAAAGTTCAGAATTCATGGTAATAAACCATCCTTTACTGCTTCAACAACTGGTACGGTGTGTAGTCCATAAACCCAAACCAATTCATCTCCTAGGAAGACTTGGAAACCAACTATTAAGGTTAAAATTAGTCCTACTCCGAGATAAGCTAAGGGTAA